>NZ_JACJFF010000086.1:0-21023 GCF_014164465.1 Vibrio sp. SG41-7
TCAATGATAATCATGTGCGAATTTCTCATGTTTTTTTACTTCATGATCAGATCGTGATTATCTAAAAAAGTTCCCTGTAAAATAAATCCTTTATTTTCAATGAATAAAGTTCGATCCCGCCCTTAGTGATTGACAAAGCGCCGGGTCACTATGTAAAACATGTGCTTGAGAGCCAAGCCTAGCTTACAGTACGTTAATGGTTAATGCTCGGTTGCCGCCGGGGCATCAACCGTTCTTCTCCGAATTATTCTATTCATTGTAACTTATCGGTAAATTACATAATCCCACATTTTTTAAAACCAAAGCTAAGGTTCTTAGATTGGTTGAATTATATATTTTATCTGTATATTTAAGCTAAACATACCACTTCTATTCACCCTGTATTTACCTTCATGTCGGCAAACTATTGGCAACTTTCATAAGGAGAAGTTGCGATGAATTACCGCATGTTATTGCCTATAGGGATTTTGTTTAGTGCAAATGTATTGGCTGAGCTTGATAAACCAGGTTGGGGAGGAGAAGTTGGGCTTTTGGTCGGATTTGGTAGTGAAACAGATGACTCAGACTCTGTTAAAAAAGGCAGTTTGAACAGTAAGGGAGATTCGGAATCGAGCGCACTTGCTGTGCCATTAGGGCAGCTACGTTATACCTTTGGTGCAGATAACGACCAACAGGTGTTTATGGGTACATCGCGTGGCGATATCATCGAAGGCATTTTTGCTCTTGAATTTGGTTACACATTGGAATACGGCAACGAATCGAGCATGTCGTTCTCTTACCTTCCGACTATTGCAAATGGTGAAGTATGGGAAGACCCGTTTATAGCCAATACAGCAAGGACCAAAACAGATATTTCCGGCGATACCTTCCGTTTACAACTAGATAATTTCTTAGATATCGGTCTAGCTGGCGACTTTGCTGTCTACAAGCAAGATATTAAAAATGAGAAATCAGGCTTTTACCTAGGGGTACCAACTAAAGTGCTTCAGCGTGACGCTAAAGGTTATTATGCAAGTCTCTCTATGGGAATGTCAATTACTGAAACCTCTTTCATCGAGCCCTCTTTCTCTTATCAAAAACACCTTGCAGATGGTGATGCGGTTTCCTTCTCTCGTTATTCTGGCTCGTTGACTTACCTAAAGAGAGTTAACGACCATGCATTTTCGGTGAACGCGGATTACAGTTATAGCTCATATGATGCGTCTAACCCTGTTTTTAAGAAAATACGTGAAGATAATGAATATAGCTTAACGCTCGGCTATGAATATATGGACTTTATGGGTTGGGAAAACTGGGGTTTCAACGCGCTAGCTGGTTATTCTAATAACAATTCGAATATCGCATTTTATGACACCAGCGGGTATTTTATGGGCGTTGGTGCGAGCTACCACTTCTAAGTTATTGACTACCGATTCTCGATTATTCAAAGGGCTAGCATGTTTGCTAGCCCTTTCTCGTATTTGCTGGCTGAATCTGATTAACAATGCTTCAAATTTAGCTAACGCAGACAGGAATTCTTTGCTTAGGTTGAAGCTTGGCCACTCAATTAAACATACAGCTAGGCATTGGTATTAGGCGTAATCGGCAAGTGAAGTCTAGCCAGCAAGCCCCCCTCTATTTCCTGTGCTTCAAGGTACCACCCTAACTTCTTACATATTTTTTCGGTTAAATCTTGCCCGAGGCCAAAGCTATCTTGAAATGGCAGATCAAGTTCTTGTGTATTAATGTTTTTGATCACTATGCTGTTTTTCTCGAAATAGACACGGATCGTGCCGCTATGTGTGTATTGGAAGGCGTTACGAATTAGATTGCCAACTACAATTTTGATTGGAGTCTCTGGGAGTTTAATCGTTGGGGCATGAGCGTAATCACGAATTATGTCGATCTCTTCACCTTGAATTAAGTATTCCAACTCTTCTATTAAATTATCCAACAAAGCGGCTATAGACACTGAGTTCTGATTCGGTGGGGTTTCACTCTTTCGGACCAACCAGAGCATGGTTTCGGTAATTTGCTGCATGTTGCTGCTCGCGCGGTCGATACGATTGATCGGGCGCTGTAAATCTGAGGGGAGGGAGATGCGCTCTAAAATCTCCATATTTGCTCGTATGATTGCAATAGGCGTTCTCAATTCGTGACTAGCATGAGAAAGGAAACGTTGTTCTCTTTCTACCAAGTGCGCATTCTTACTTAGTGCCTTTTCGAGATAAAGCGCAACGCGATTGTATTCACTAAATTTAAAGTTGGGAGCGGGGTTCGTCAATAGGTCGTTGGACGCACTTTCTGACCATTCGACGAGTTGTTCGGTTTTTTTCCCTACTTGATAACTGTAGAGCCAAAGTGCCAATACAATAAAAAAGATATAGCCAAGAGCTATGTAGATAATCAGATTGAAGCGATGATCGAACCACACGTCTATTGTGTCGCCGATCAGGCGGTAGTCGTACCGAGCAACGCCAAATACCGAACGACCGTTTTCGAGAGTAAAACGATAGACACCAATGACCGCTTCTTTCTTGATATCGTTGGTGACGGTTTCATCAACGAAGACGACTGTGAATTCATTGTTTGTCAATGTCACATCCCGAAGTACATCTTTGCCATCGATCTTTATACCTGGCAATTGGTCATAATAAAATGACACCACGTAGGATTTAGGCAGTTTGGCCTCTGGATTTATAAGACGCACTTCGTTAAAGCTCAACCATTCACTGGCGAGTCGCATCTTTACTGAATCTTCTATTCCATATTCAAAGTGACGGATTAAGAGCTCTCCGAATAGTAAGGCTGTCAGAAGTGATAAGCCTAAGAAAAAGGTGGTTAGGTGCCCCCGTATTGGGAAGCTCTTTTTGATGCTCATGGTTGCTCTTTTATCCTCAGACCTTGACCAACGACGGTTTCAATTAAATTGGATTCAAATGGTTTATCGATTTTTTGTCTCAGTTGATAAACCTGCACTTTGATGTTGTTACTTTCTGGTGCGTCATTTGGCCATAAACACTCTTCTATCTCGCTGCGACTCACTACTTGTGGACTTCGGCGCATGAGGAGTTCTAAAAGCATTCGATTGAGTCGATTTAACTCTAAGATTTGATCTGATCTTGATACTTGCTGGTTTTGTAAGTCGTAAACTAGGTCACCTCGTACTAATCTTTTTTGTTGGCTACTTCTTCGCTTAGAGAGCGCCTTGATACGTAAGGCGAGCTCTTTCATTGCAAATGGCTTGATTAAGTAGTCATCGGTGCCAGCATTGAAGCCAGCTTCTTTGTCTTGCAGCGTATCTTTTGCTGTCAGCATCAAAATAGGCGTATCGTCACCGTCGTCTCGAAGTCTTTCACAGACAGTAAAACCATCTATTTTGGGTAACATTAGGTCAAGGAGAATAACGTCATAGTAGTTTTGTTTTGCGAGTGTAAAACCGCTTAACCCGTTGTAAGCATGATCGCATTTGATGTTTTCAAATTCGAGAAACTCTGCAACTGAAGCGGCGAGTTCCTTGTCATCTTCAACTAATAACACGTTGATAGATAAGTTAGATTTCATTTTTCTTAACCCCAGTAAAAGAAGCGGATCGTTGGGTAATTATGTTGTGATACAGTTGCTTGATATCTTGCTGAACCATTAGCAATACGGGTACCAAAAGAAGTGTTATTACCGTTGCGAATAAGATTCCATACCCCATTGACGTAGCTGCTGGTATTAAAAACTGAGCTTGAGGAGAGGTTTCTGACAGTAAGGGCACTAAGCCAAAATACGTGGTTGCAGAAGTCAGCACAATAGCCCTTAAGCGTCCTGTTCCTGATTCAATTAACGCCTCGTATACGGTATCACCGCTCATTATCTTGGTATTAAAGCGTGAGATAAGTAAGAGGCTATCATTCACGACGACCCCGGTTAATGCAAGCATTCCAAACAGAGAAAGTATACTGATGGGTATCCCTTGGATTAAGTGTCCCATCAAGGCGCCCACAATACCAAATGGGATTGTGCACATGATCAGCAGTGGCTGGAAATATGAGTTGAGTGGTATTGCAAGCAATGCGTAGATGCCGATAAGAGCGATAGCAAACACGCTATACAGTGAATTTGATATTTGTTCCTGCTCTTGTTGCTGCCCAGAAAGGACAATGTTTAGGTCACGATACTTATTCTGTAAGCTTTTAAACAGGTCGCTATCTAGCTTATCAATGATCTCTTCTGGAGAGGCGGCAGTTTTATCAACATCAGCTGTTATCACATTGACTCTGTTACGATTCATGCGTTCAATATTTTTGGACACATATCGAGTCGATATATTGGCTACCGCATTGAGTGGTACTAACTTACCATTGCTCAAGCGAATTCGTGCGTATTTGAGATTATCCAGTGTTTGTCTTTTTGCCTGAGGGTACTGAATTTTGACCTTTATTTCATGCGACCCTTCTTGAAATTGCTGCACTTCATAACCTTGATAGGCCATGTTGAGTTGTTGTAAGAGGTTCGATGTAGTAAGCCCCATCGTTAACCCCATTTCGTTAACTTTAATATCAACTTGGGCTTGTGTATTCGCGAGGCTACTTTTTATTCCATGCACACCTTGTACATTACTGAGATGATCAGTCAGTTCGCGAGTTGCGTTGCTGATCGTTGCTTGATTTTGACTTCTTAATTCTATGCTTATTGCTTTATCGCTGATCATATCGGCTAAGAAATTGGCGCTGTCTATGCCTTCAAGTGTTGGGACCATGGATTGCCATTCTTTAGCGATAGCACCCGCGCTGATTGGGCGTTGAGTGTTGCTCGAAAGGCCAACAATGATTTGCGAACTGTTATTGGTGGTTTCAACCAATACACTTTGGATTGGAGGCACAGACAGCGCATATTCGCTCATTAGTGAATCATTCAATGATGCAGCCATTTGTTCAACTTTAAGTGTTTCACGTTGTACTAATCCGTAACCAGCGTCATCTTCAAAGGCGAGCTCGATAGTGATGAAGTTATTAGAAATCTCTGGGAAGAATACCGACTTAAGCTTGCCTGTTATTAGTGATCCGCCAATTAGGATACACAGAGAGACAAAGAGACCAATTACGGCATAACGATAACGTAAGACCAGCTGCAAACAGGGTTTGTAGAGATGCCAAGTGATGTATTTGAAACCACGCAGAACACGCTGTTGAATATAGTGCCATACGGCAGGAATACCACGCGCTGAAGTCGGTTCCATTCTGACTCGGGCAAGGTGAGCAGGGAGGATTAATTTGGACTCAATGAGTGAGAAAATCAGACAGAAAGTTGCAGCCATGGCAAATTGCGCAAAGATCTTACCGAGTTCTCCTTCAACTAAGCTGAGAGACATAAAAGCAACGATGGTCGTTAACACACCAAAGGTGGTTGGTGTTGCCACTTTTTGCGCGCCAGCGATGGTCGATTCAACGGAAGCTCCGTGTTTCTCTCTTTGTTCGTAAATGCTTTCACCAATGACGACGGCATCATCAACGACAATACCGAGTGCCATGATGAAGCCAAAGGTGGTTAATTCATTAAGGGTGAGCCCAAAGAAAGAATCCCCCATAAGAACCATTGCACCAGCAAATGTAACAGGTAGGCCAACGGCAACCCAGAAAGCCACACGTATGTTTAAGAGTAAAGCCAGTAAAATAACAACGAGAGCGATACCTTGAGCACTGTTCTTAAGTAGCAAAGATAAACGGTTCTTAATCGGCTCACTTTGGTCATTCCATTGGGTTAGGTGGATACCGTTCGGCAGTGTCAATTGGTAAGCATCAACGATGGATTTGGTCTTTTGGGCTAGCTGGTTGATGTTTGATTGACCATACATTTTCACCGTTAAGCCTACTGATGGATGGCCGTTATAACGAGTAATGATGCCGTCGCCGTCAAATCCTAATTCAATATGCGCAACGTCGGACAAGAGTATGGTTTGCCCTGTTGCTGTGCGTTTAACTGGCAGCGAAGCGAACTCTTTCGCACTTCGGTGTTGCTGGTCCGCTTTAAGAACTAACGTCCCTTGAGAACCTTTGAGCTGACCGGCCGTTTGGGTTAATGATTCTGCTCTAATTTGGCTGACGATTTGCTCCATCGTGAGACTGAAAGCTTGCAATTTTGCCTCGTCAATTTCAATCGAGACCTGCTGAGATTTTCGGCCAATGTAATCAACCTTTTGTATCAAAGGAGAGTTTAGGAGCTTGTGTCGTAACTCGTCTAAATAACGCTGTAATGCACCGATAGGCACGTCACCAAACAGGTTAATTGAAACTACCTCTTCAAGGTCGGCTTGACGTGTGATCACTGGTTTTTTTGCTTCACTAGGTAAATCGCCAATAGCATCAACCGCACTTTTTACATCTTGTTGCAGTTTGTCGAGTGAATAGCCACTCGACTTAGTGATGGTTACCGTGGCACCGTCACTATTTGAACTGCTGTGTATCTGTTTGATGCCTTCTACACCTAACAATGAATCTTCTATTTTTATCGCAATGCTTTCTTCAGCCGAGCGAGCTGAGCCACTTTGATATTCGACGCTTACCGTAATATTGGTTGGGGGGAGCGAGGGGAAGCTTTCTACCCGTGATTGGATAACCGAAAAACCACCAGCGACTATGATCAAAACCATTAAAAGATTTGCGGCAACAGGGTTGTGAACAAACCATGCGATAACGCCATGAGTTTTTAGGTTATTGTCCATCATTCACCTCTTTAAGTGATTTAGCCCCAGAGGCAGGAGTCGGGAGGCTCCGATTTAATGCGAGTTTGTCCGTGTCGTCTGTCTGAGGGCTATCCGAGAGTGCTAGTACTTGCATTTCCTCCACGTAGCTGGACAACGGCTTTACAACCAAAGTGATGTGTTGATTTAGGTTGCCCTGTTCAAAACCAATCGCATCGATATCTTGAAACAGTGATTGAGTCTTGTGACGATGAAGTTGACCTTCTTTGACGTACCAAATATTGCTGTCTGCAGTAATGGAAGAGGATGAAACTACAAAACTATCTGAGTAGCTCTTACCTTGAATGACAACTTTAACAAAGCTCCCGATCAGCAAAGGCTCTGGCTGTTGAAGAGGGGAGTCTATTTTTAATATGAGGTTACGCATACGTGTTGATTGTTCCACGAGCAGTGAAAGGTGACTCGCCCGTGCTGCCCATTGTTGCCCTGAATCTAAATCAGATGCTGACTGAATTGTCACCGACATTGCACTCAAATCGGAGGGGAGCTGTTGCCAGTCCCGTTCCGTAAGCTGAAGATGTACTTCAGCCGTTTCTATGGATTTGATCTGTCCCAACGAGGTTCCGGATGCAACAACACCACCTGTGGTGACGTTGCTTTGGCTGACAATGGCATCAAAAGGAGCATGGATATTCGTGTTGCTTAGTTGTTGTTTAGCATCTTCAACCGTTTTTAGTGCGGCGTTTAATCGTGCCTTTGCTGCTTTAAACTGAGGTTCTCGCAAAGCGAGGGGACTCGGTGCCTCTTCTATACCTGAAGTTTTCCATTCTTTTTGAGCACGTTGATGTTTGCGTTGTTCTTGGAAAAATGAAAGTTGTGCGTTAGCTAGATCCTTTTCTGCGTTAGCCAGCAGTACTTGGTAACTGGAATCGTCAATGTGAAATAGCAGATCACCTTTAGAGATTTGTTCTCCTAGTTTAAATTTTTTTGCTTTCGAAAGAATCACTCCTGAAACCTGGCTCGTGAGCGTTAAAGTTTCTTCTGGAATTACCTGCCCGTAACCTTCAATGGTAGAGCGGTGTTGCCCGGCAGCAATGTCGACTGTTGTGACTTTGATATATTGTCGAGGCTGAGCTTCCAGCGCTAACGTTGTTTCTTCGGGGATTGACTTCATGATGTACATCGCGGTGGCAATGATACTGAGCAAGCCCAAAGCCGTAACAAGTATCTGTTTCATTTTAAACCCCCATTCCTAATGCTAACCCTAAGGTAATTCTGTTTGAGAGCCGAGTACGCTGAGTATTAAGCAACTGGATTTTAGATTGGTAAATAGATTGTTGGGCGATAAGCAGTGCCAAAACGTCACTGGCTCCTTCCTGGTAAAGGTTTTGATAGTTTTTCATACTAGCCTTGGAGAATGTAAAAGCATCTCGATAATGCTGTTCTTGTTGTTTGAGGTAGAACTCTTTGTCTAGTGCATTTCCTACCTCATTGATGGCAACCAATAGTTTCTTTTGGTAATCAACAAAGCTCTCTTCTGCTTGAAGCTGAGCTATTTTTGCTTGGGTTTGTAGTGATGATTGGTCAAGAAGAGGTGCGCTGATCCCCCCAACGAGATTCCACAGGGAAGGATTGTCGATAAGCTGGTTTGGTGTTGAACCGCTACGATAAACAGAGGCAGACAGCGTGAATTTAGGCAGTAGATCTTTGTAAGCAACTGCCGCGCTTTTGTCGGCGGCGAGCACTTGCTGATAAGCGGCAAGGAGGTCAGGACGAGATCCAATCATTTCTCCGGGAAGACGTAATGGCGGAGCTTCAACTTCTGGGATCGTGAAAATCATTCGGTTAAGCTGGGTGTCGCTCTTACCTCGCAAGGTATTAAACCCTCTGATTGCGATAAGTTGATCTTGTTCTTTAGCCGCTAAACTCGCTCTTACTCTGGATGTTGCAGCACGAGCAGTGTCGAGGTCTGCTTGTTCTTTAAACCCATCGAGCACTTGTTCTAGTACAATATTTTCAGTGTTTGAAAGACTTTGTAGCCAGCGTTGCTCGACCCCTATCACTCTTGCTCTGTAAGCGATATCAAGCCAAGCCTCTATTACGCGAGCTGCAAGTGAGTTTTGTGCGTAAACATAATCGAGTTGCGTTGCCTGTTGTTTCGCATTAGCAGCGCTTGCTGCATCGGCTAAGCGCCCCCAAACGTCAAATTCCCAGCTTAGATCTAGAGAAAGTTTGTGATTGTTCTCAATCTGATTCGTTTTTTGTCTAGAAGCCTGGAAACCTGCACTTAGTGTCGGTTGAAGGTACTGGTCGCTTTGCTTGGCTAATAGTTCTGCTTGTTGTAATCGAAGCGCGGTTTTATGTAGGTCGTGGTTATTGCTTAGAGCCTCTTTGACCAACTCGGCGAGAGCTTGATTGTTGAACAGCGAGAGCAATTGTGTCGACATCGTAGTGTTTACGTATCGTTGAGAGCTTTCCCATTGCTCGGGAATCTGGGTTGTATTGTTCAAACTGGCTTGCGGCGTTGGTGATAGAGAAGCGCAACCCGTGAGATAGGTCAGACTACCCAGTAGTAATAACGCGGATAGAGGGCGGTGTGTGTTCATGCTGTCTTACTCTAAGGTATTTATCTATAGATATACCTAACAGCGAGTAAATTGGAGGTGAAATGAAAGTCCGGTTACTGCTTGGGAGTGATTATATGGGGAGAATAGATTTGTTTAACTGCGTCAGAATAATGCTCGTGTTTGGGTGGCAAAGGGCTTGTCGAAGATTTTTAGACAATAAAAAAGCCACTGAATTCAGTGGCTTTTTAGTATCAACTCATCCCAAAGATAATTGGCCTAAGTTGAAGCAATTTCGATTTCTAATCGATTTCTTTGTCTTTAGTCATAGATAAAAGCCAAAGAGATACGGCTGCAACACCTGCAAAGCCACCAAGAATGATAACTGGCATAGCGCTGTAACCTAGGATGTGCCAAATTACGCTTTCTAAAGTACTCATTCAATCGCTCCTTATTGCCAGCCTTCAACGCCGTGCATGTCTGGTAGTTTATGTGCGATACCTTTGTGGCAATCTACACACGTTTTTTCACCAGAAGCTAGCGCAGTTGAGTGTTGTTTCGCACTACGAGGGCTCTGCTCTGAGAAGTCCATGTAATCGAACTGGTGACAGTTACGACACTCAAGTGAGTCATTGCCTTTCATACGTTTCCACTCACGTTCAGCAAGGTGGGCACGACGTGCTTTGAATTTCTCTTCAGTGTTGATGGTTTTTGCAATAAAGTGCGCGTACAACTCTTTAGATGCCTGAACCTTACGAACAATTTTATCTGTCCACTCGTGAGGTACGTGACAATCTGAACAGATAGCACGAACGCCTGAGCGGTTAGAGTAGTGAATTGTTTCTTGGATTTCAGCAACAATAGGCGCATGACAACCAGAACAGAACTCTTCCGTGTTGGTTGCTTGCATACCTGTGTTAAATGCACCCCAGAACAAAAGACCGCCTGCGAATCCCAAGAAAAGTACAACGCCTACCGCTGCTTTACTTGGTGTCGCGAGTCTTTTCCAAAACGCTTTAAGTAATTTTATCATATATAGCCTCTCTTACCGTCTGGCTACGATTAACGCAGTGAATCTACAGGTTTGAACTCGTTCTCAACTAGTGGCTTAGCATTAGCTTGAGGTACGTGACACTGTAGACAGAAATAACGACGAGGTGATACGTCTGCAAGTACCGCATCTTCACGGTTCATGTAGTGAGTTACACTTACTTTAGTCGCACCCATTTCTTTTGCGTTTTTCCAGCTGTGGCAAGAAAGACACTTGTTAGCGTTAAGAGAAACTTCATAGCTACGAATAGTATGAGGCACTAGAGGTGGTTGGTATACGTAGTCACTCTCAAGTACTTGGTCACGAGGGAACTTTTTGAAGTCATCTGCTGCGCGAGTAGCTTCAAGTTCACTTGCACCACGTAGAGATTCTACGCCACCAATGCCGCCTGGGTTATCCAGCTCAGCTTGAGCTTGAACTGCACCAGCTAGCAAAAGACCAGCTGATAGTAGGGCAGTAATCAGTTTTTTCATGGTTAATTTCTCCGCCTAAAGGCTAATTCTTTGAGTGGACTACTTTTTTCAAAAAGTGATGAAAAAAGTAGTCGCAATATTAAATACGTTAGATCTTGTATCTAGGTTCTAAAAGCAATTGGCGCTTAAGAAACCTTAGTGATCTTAACTGGACACTTCTTATAATCCGTCTGCTTAGACAGAGGATCTGTTGCATCCAAGATCAACTTATTGATCAGAATTCTTGCATCAAAGAATGGTACGAATACCAAGCCTTGTGGCGGACGGTTACGGCCACGAGTTTCAACACGGACTCGAACTTCACCACGTTTGTTTTCGATAAGAACTTCATCACCACGGCGAAGGCCGCGAGATTTTGCATCTGCAGGGTGGATGTAACAAAGTGCATCCGGTACTGCTTTATAAAGTTCTGGTACACGACGAGTCATAGTACCTGTGTGCCAATGCTCAAGAACACGACCAGTACATAGCCACATATCGTATTCATCGTTTGGTACTTCTGGTGGCGCTTCGTATGGAGCGTTGATGATCAGTGCTTTACCATCTGGCTTGCCGTAGAAGTCCCAATCAGAACCTTTCTTAGCGTATGGATCTGAACCTTCTTTAAAGCGCCATAGTGTTTCTTTACCGTCAACAACAGGCCAACGTAGACCACGAACTTGGTGGTAGCGATCGTATGGTGCTAAATCGTGACCGTGGCCGCGACCAAAGGCTGCGTATTCTTCGAATAGACCTTTTTGAACGTAGAAACCTTGAGCTTGTGCATCGTCGTTAAGCTCTTGAGCTTCAGACAGTGGGAATGCATCAACGTTGCCGTTTTTGTAAAGCACGTCGTACATGGTTTTGCCACGGTACTCAGGCATTTTCGCAACCAGCTCTTCGCCCCAAACTTCTTCAATAGTGAAGCGCTTAGAGAATTCCATAATTTGCCATAGGTCAGACTTAGCTTCACCAACCGTTTTAACTTGTTGGTACCATGCTTGTGTACGACGTTCAGCGTTACCGTAAGCACCTTCTTTTTCAATCCACATTGCTGTTGGAAGGATAAGGTCAGCCGCTTGAGCTGTTGCCGTTGGGTAAGGGTCAGAACATACAATGAAGTTGTCTGGGTTGCGGTAACCTGGCAGACGTTCAGTGTTGATGTTTGGACCAGCTTGCATGTTGTTGTTACACATTACCCAGTACGCATTGATCTTACCGTCTTTAAGCATACGGTCTTGAACAACAGCGTGAGCACCCGGTTTAGCAGGGATAGTGCCTTCTGGAAGTTTCCAGATGTCTTCTGCAATCTTACGGTGTTTAGGGTTAGCAACCACCATATCTGCCGGTAGACGGTGAGAGAACGTACCAACTTCACGAGCTGTACCACACGCAGATGGTTGGCCAGTTAGTGAGAATGGGCTGTTACCTGGAGTAGAAATCTTACCTGTTAGAAGGTGGATGTTGTACACAAGGCTGTTCATCCATACACCACGAGTATGTTGGTTCATACCCATAGTCCAAAGTGACATTACTTTGATGTTTGGATCCGCGTATTGCTTAGCCAGCTTAATAAGGTCATCTTGAGATACACCTGACATTTCAGACGCTTTCTCAACGGTGTATTCAGCAACAGAAGCTTTGTAGTTCTCGAAGCTGATATCAGTCATTTTGCCTGAGTTAGGGTTCGCAGCGGCTTGCTGTAGTGGAGCGTCGTCACGAAGGCCATAGCCGATGTCTGTCGTTGCTTGTTTGAAGTTCGTGTGTTTGTTCACGAAATCCCAGTTAACGGCATCGTTTTGAATGATGTAGTTAGCAATGAAGTTAGCAATCGCTAGATCTGATTGAGGTTCGAAGATGTAACCCGTGTCTGCAAGCTCAAAAGAACGGTGGTAGTAAGTAGACAGTACGTTTACTTTAACGTGTGGGTGGCTTAGACGACGGTCTGTAATACGAGTCCATAGTACTGGGTGCATTTCTGCCATGTTTGAACCCCACAGAACGAATGCGTCTGCGTGTTCAAAATCATCGTAACAGCCCATTGGCTCATCGATACCGAAGGTACGCATGAATGCGCCTACCGCAGAAGCCATACAGTGACGAGCGTTTGGATCGATGTTGTTTGAACGGAAACCGGCTTTCATCAGCTTAACTGCTGCGTAGCCTTCCATTACAGTCCACTGGCCTGAACCGAACATACCAACACCTGTTGGACCGTTCTTTTTCAGAGCCGCTTTCCATTTCTCAGCCATTACGTCGAAAGCTTGGTCCCAAGATACTGGTGTAAAATCACCATCTTTGTGGAACTCGCCGTCTTTCATACGAAGAAGAGGCTGTTCAAGACGATCTTTACCGTACATGATTTTTGAAAGGAAGTAGCCTTTAATACAGTTAAGGCCTTTGTTTACAGGTGCTTCTGGGTCGCCTTGAGTCGCAACCACTTTACCGTTTTGAGTACCAACTAGTACCGAACAGCCCGTACCACAAAAACGACAAGGCGCTTTATCCCACGTGATTTTTGTTTGATCAGAGCTAGCAATCAGGTTGGTTGCTGTTGCTGGCAGAGTTACACCTGCAACGGCTGCCGCTGATGCAGCTGCGTTTGCTTTCACAAACGCGCGTCTTGTCATTTTCATACTTCACCCTCAAGTTGAGAATTGTTGCTTCCAGTTTCTAAATCCGTTTCGTCGAGCTCAGTTTCGATTTGGTGATAAACCAAAGCTGTGCCTAAAACGTTCGTAATATTATTAATTTCTTCGATGGTGTCCGTTACAAAACCTTGGTTTTCGGTTTCTAGGACTACTATGATTTTGCCTTCAGGGCTGCTGCCGTAAATCTCTGCGTTATCGAATTTCTCGATTTGTGCTTTGATCTCGTCTAGATGCTCTGGGCTCACATGCACGACTAAACTTGATATATGCACTTCATTTAGTGCCATAAATTGCTCTCGTTATTTTTGTTTTATGCATTACTCACAAGAATAGCTGAAGTAGGGCAAACTGCTACGCAGGCTCCACAACCGTTACACTCATCTAACTCGATTTTTGGTAGAGCAACACTGCCTGCTCTAAGTTGAAATTGAATGGCCATAGGTTCACACATGTCACCACAGCTTCGGCATTCAACATTTTGTTGCGCTAAGCATTTATCAGAGATACTTGCTTTTGCTTGCCAAGGTGTTTCTTCCTTGGGTTTAAAAATTGGTTCAGGACAAACGTCAGCACATTGATAACAAAAAGTGCATTCGTCTTTTGAATAGTCGACAGTAGGAAAACCACCATCGCCTACAATGATTATCTTAGTCTCACAATTTTCGATACATTTACCGCAACGAGTGCAGTCATCTGTAAAGCTTTCTAGGCTGTTAATCCAAGGCAATCGAATCTGGCTTGAATCTACTTTTCGCCTAGAAAATAGGCGTCGTCTCGATAGGTCTACCACTAAATGCCTACTAATGTTGCTAAGATGTTGTAATTGTAGATCATTGTTTTGTTAATATCTTGTCATTTATCCTCACAAGTAGTGTAGTTTTAGAAATATTTGTATAAATACCCCTTAAGGGCTAAATAGGATCCTATATTGTCTTAGATCAATAAATTACGAAGCGTTTGGTCACATATTGAATGGAGCTCTGTTTTTTGATGTGTGACAATAGGTTTCGGACAGCCACTTATATACCTTCAGGATTTTGATTTTGCTTATTAAACCAGTTTCATCTGTAACGAGTACAATAGCTAAATCATTGCTGTCCATACTGCTCCTTTCGGTTGCCACTACTGGTTTTGCTATCTTTACATTGGCGTCAAGTCTCAACGACGCAGAGGCGGTTAACGTGGCCGGCTCAATGCGTATGCAAAGCTATCGTTTAGCGCATGATATTCAAATAGAATCAGTTGATTATGATTCTCATATTCGTGAATTCGAAAGTTCTCTTTATTCCCCTTCAATGGCCAACTTGGTCAGTTGGGAAGTTCCTACAGACATCACCGAAGATTACTATTTAATTATTGGTCGTTGGCACGAGCTTAAACAGGTATTAAGCAGTGAAGATCGAAAGCACTATCTCGTATTAGTTGAAAACTTCGTTACTGAAATTGATGGCTTCGTTTTTAAGCTGCAAGAGTTCTCTGAAGATAAGTTGATAAAGTTGGCGTGGGCTGGTGGTATTGGCTTAGGTGGAATTCTGGTCATATCTCTTTTTGTTGTTCACTTTGTCCGTAAACAAGTTGTTAAGCCGTTACATGCACTCGTTGGCGCCAGTCAGCGAATCAAAAACAGTGATTTTGAAGTCGAGTTGAAGGTCACCAATAACAACGAACTGGGTATTTTGACCAAGACATTTAACTCAATGGCGAAAGACTTGGGTGCGCTCTATCGAAACCTTGAAGACGTTGTGGATGCTAAGACAATAGAGCTACAAAATGCTAACCAATCACTCCAGGCGTTGTATCACTCTTCACAAGAGCTGACCGTAACACGTATCGCCCCAGAGAATTTCCGAGCAATCCTCCAACACCTTGTGAGCTTAGAAGGCATCGAATCGTTAAGGCTAGAGATTGTAGACAACTCAGGTCGTTCACTGATTATGGATGAAGGGTACGACTCGAACTTAGATTATGAAAAATTTGAAATGAAGCTGGATGATAATGAGCTTATCTTGGGCTATTTATATTGTTCATATCATCATGGTCATTCAACCAGGACGCTGATTGAGAGTTTTATCCAACTCTTATCGCGAGCTATCTATTATAATCGTGCGCAAAAAAAAGCTGAGCAGCTTATTATTATGGAAGAGCGTGCAACAATTGCACGTGAACTGCATGATTCACTAGCTCAATCACTGTCGTACTTGAAAATCCAAGTGACACTGCTGAAGCGTGTGATTGGCAAACTGCCAGAGCAACAACACCGAGAGCAGTCGGAACAAATAGCGTCGGAAATCGGTAACGGTTTGGCTGATGCCTATACTCAGTTACGAGAGTTGCTCACAACCTTTAGGTTGACGATAAAAGAGGGCAACTTCGGAGAGGCTTTGAGCACCATGCTTGAAGAACTCAGCGAAAGAACAGAAGCGAAGATTAACCTAACCAATAATCTTTCATCGATTGAGCTTGATGCGCACAGTCAGGTTCACTTGCTTCAATTGATTCGTGAAGCAACAATAAACGCAATAAAACACGCCAATGCCGACTTGATAGATGTATGCTGTATCGATGAGGAAGGTGAAGTATTCGTCGTGATTAAGGATAATGGAGATGGCTTTGACCCAAGTAGTTCGAAGATGAACCACTACGGGATGAGCATTATGCAGGAGCGTGCGGCAAGACTGAATGGCGACTTAACGATTGAAGCGGCTCAAGGTGAAGGCTGTACAGTCATATTGAAATATAAAAGTTTGAAGGAAGTTAAAGTTGACGATTTGTAAAGTAATGCTGGTTGATGATCATCCATTGATGCGCAGAGGTATAAGCCAATTACTGAGCTTTGAAGATGAATTCGAAGTGATTGCAGAAGCAAGTAACGGTACTGAAGCGGTCGCTCTTGCCCATGAAGAAGAACCTGATTTGATCCTTTTGGATCTTAATATGAAAGGCATGTCTGGCCTTGATACGTTAAAGGCACTTCGTACTGATGGCTCAAGCGCTAACATCGTTATTCTAACGGTTTCTGACAGCCCTGCAGATATTGAAGCAATTGTAAAAGCGGGCGCTGATGGTTACTTGCTTAAAGACACTGAACCCGATGAACTCATCGAATTACTGAAACAAGCGCACCATGGCGACAAAGCCTACAGCAGTGTTGTATCTCGTTACTTAAATGATGCTGAGAGCCGCAATGACATCTTCGACCAACTGACTGAACGTGAAATGCAGATCCTTCAAGAAGTTGCAAAAGGCTACCGCAACAAGCAGATCGCAGACCATCTGTTCATTTCTGAATCGACAGTTAAGGTACATATGAAGAGTTTGCTGAAAAAGCTACAAGTTCCTTCACGTACAGCAGCAACGGTTCTGTACCTAGAACGCTATGGTGACATGAAGTAGGGCTTGTTCCTTTGAAATAAAACTATTTCAAGCCGTACTGTTGGTTGTAAATGTTAGGGGCAAATAACGTGAGCTTTTAACGATAGTTTCTCGTGATAACTTTTAATTTAGCATCAATAACCTCTAATGATTTTGAACACGTGACATTAAAAAAGGCGCTGAACTTATTAAGTTCAGCGCCTTTTTGTTAGAGCATTTTATATCCAAATAATCATGTCTATTTTACTGACAATTAAGCTGCCATTGGTACTAGAACAAGCGTACCGAAGATAACCGTGATAAGACCACAGATTACAGGGACAGAAGTACGTTTTACTACTTCAAATGGGCTGATCTTACCCATACCAGATGTCGCGACAATTACACCAGAGACTGGCGAGATGGTACGACCTAGGTTCGATGCTTGAAGCATTGGGATGATTAGGAACGCAGGGTTCAAGCCCATTTTCGCAGCCAGTGACGGAGCCAGTTCTACGAATGCATAGAACGGTGCGTTACCAGAACCTGTCGCGATAGCCGCTGCAACCGTTAGACCCGTTAGGATAAGCATCAATGCGATGCCGCCGGCGCCAGCTGACTCAGCAAGACCGATTAGGTTATCAATCGCACCGATAGACATTAGGCCTTGAGCAAATACGCCCGCCGCAACCAACAGCATTACCACGCCTTTGAATGCTTCTGCCATGCCTTGGTAGCAAGAGTCTAGATCTTCTAGCGTCTTTTCGCCGTCGAACTTCTTCACAACGTAATCGATGATTGCGCCCACGAAGATAGAGCCCACGACGATGGTGTAGATATCAAGTGAAAGGCCTGGAATCGTACGGCCGTTAAATAGGAATACACCGATGATAGGCAGGAATGGCAGTGCAGCGTAGAAAGCGGGTGCCGTTGTTTCAATGTCTGAAACGTCTACTTTTTCCATTGGTGTGTTTTCTTTCTTATCCAGATACTTGTTCCAGAAGAAAGCGGCCGCAGCCATCACGATGATTGCACAGATAGAAACAGGTAGTACCGTTTGAACGGCAAACACATCAAGAGACATGCCTGATTTTTCAGCTGCAATAACCACATCACCAGAGGTTGGTGAAAGAATGATTGCTGCAGGGGACGCACAAACTGCAACCGCTGCCGGGCGTGAAATACCCATTGCCGTCATCATTGGGAATAGGGTAGCCATCAATAGCACACCAAGGCCTGTTGCAGAACTTACTGCTAGAGACATTAGACACGCTACGATGTAAGCCGCAACAAGAAGAACGTATGGAGATTTGATAGCAGCAAGCGGTTTAGAGAATTGTTTCACTACCACGTTGTTTGCGCCGATGTGCGTCATGTAAGAAGCAAAGCCACAAAGAAGCATGATTTGCATGCCTAGGCCGCCTCCACGGTATTGAAGCATGTACTTAACAAATTCTAGTGAGTCGGTAACCATGTTACCTGTTGAAGCGACCTTAGCTGGTAAGACTGTGTGACCAATAAGGCCAGTAATAAGAAGTAGGGCAAGGCCAGCTGTTAGTAATACGCCTGCCGCTTTATAGCCTTTCACAATAAAGTAACCAACAGCGATAGTAATCACTAATCCGATCAAGAGCTCTAACATAGAAATCTCCACAAAGTTTAAAAAATATAAGAAAGTGTTTCAGAATATGACAATGAATGTACAGAAAACTGCACTGTGGCACGAGGCATAGTTGAGGTTGATATGATCTAAGACAAACATTTTTTTCGATGTTAATTGTGGTTGTAAATCGTGATTAACTACTGTTATTCAGATGTTAATAAACAAATTTTGTAGCTTGTTAGAATATAACTTGGATCACCTTTGGTTGTTCTAGTTGCATATGGATGCGTTGTTTTATAAATCGTGAGTGTTTTTTGTACTTTGGAAGGAAATGTGTAACGAAATGGGTATTTATCGGAGTAAAGAGGTGAGAATCTTAGCTTTGACGATTACTTAGCTTTGACGCTTACTTACGTTTAACGCCTACTTATTTCCCTAAGTAAGCGTTAAAACACAAGCTAGCACTAAAATATAATTAGGGTTAAAAATAGCGAGTGAGTTTAGTTCATATCAACGTCAGGAATGTCATTTGAATACGTTGACAGCTCAGAGCAGACTACCTTCTTACAAAAATGAATCATCCCATAACGCGTCACCAGTAAAAACTCTTCTCTATTCAATGGAATGTAAGGCATGGCGTCAGACGATAGTGTAGAACCTTCACTTATCATGACTTTTTCGTAAAACGACAACTCGCGATTCGGGATGATTTGCTGGTGTTGGTTCTCATCCAGTGAGATGTCGTGTTGAGTGACAGAGTAAGATCCTGATGACGTAAAACCGACTTGCTTGGTCGACACGTATAATAGGTCATAACTGTCATTCTTCTTAAATTCGATGTTAATAGAAGACTGGTTATGAATCATATTATTGGACGGGTTAATAATTGATGCTGTATTTGCTAAATAATGCCCTTCAAGGTGTGATTTAGGAATAAAAGTAGAAAGCCAGCCGACTAATACGCCAAGCAGTACCACAAAAATTGCTGTATTCGTTTTGTTATTCACAAGTCACTCCTTTAAATCCTGCTGGAAAGCTCAGAGATTTTCCTGAATTATCGATGATGATTTTTCGTCCCTTATATTCATAAAGCGTGACGTTGAATAACTCGTTAAAAGTGAATTCGTCGGATTCGATTTTACAAGAGATAAAATGCTGACCCACGAGACCTTCGCCTAGACTATTTCTATCTAAATAAGAAAACAAATAATGGGATAAACCCGCAGTCACTACAAATAATGCAATCAGTGCTAATACACTGTTTGTTTTTTTCGTAGCGGCCGTTTTCTCGGTTGTTGAATTTTCTGTCGCTATGCTATCTGTCGCTGTGTTGTCTTCAGGTTGTTTCATTTCTTGTTTGGGTTGTGATTGAATTTTACTCAGCGCGCGTTCTTTGTCTTGTGTCACTTGTCCTGCAAATCGGTAGCCTTTACCGCGCTCAGTGACGATGATCATCCCGCTCTTATCTTCTAATGCTTTTCGGCAAATCGAGATGGTCTGCATTAGGCTGCCATCTTCAACGTAGATACCTTTAGACACCCACACTTGTTCAATCAGAACTTGGCGAGTGATCACCTCATTGGGTCTCGAGATAAAAAACTTAAGCAGCTCTGATTCATTAGAACCTATTGGGTAGGTACGGCCCGTCTTAAAGTGATGGATTTCACTCTCTTCTAAATTGACCTGTATATCATCATTGATAATAAATTCAGCAGACATCTGGGTTCTCATTGTTATAAGCGTTCTAACCTAAATATAACAAATCTTACAACAAACATAAACTTACTGATTTCATCGTCTTTGATATTTAAGTGACTGAATTTATGTTGATTATTAACCTAATTAGATTTCCTTATATACCTTTTTGAGGTTGTTTAATGCGGTTTCAGGTGCTTGCCGTTAGTAGCTATTGGATCATTAACGGGTGACGCTGATTTAGTGGGTGTGGGTTAACTGCTCAAATTTCTTACGTAGTTTTATCAACGTGTCATTCCAACTCTGTGTTGCCTTGCTCTCTACGAATAAAAGTCGAGCTTACCTCCGACTCAATTGGCAACTCAAATAACGATAAATCGCATGACCACACCAGTTAAATGCGAAAGCTACGAAGGAGCTGTTTTGAAAGATTTCAATAAGCCATATATATGTGGACTAATTACGCTTGCCTTACTCGGCTGTCAGTCTGAAGACTCGACTCAAGATGCCGTATCGGTATTGGTTCCCTACAACATTAATGAACTACCAAAACCGAACGATGGGTATGGGTATGACGACGATGGAACAATATCCGGTGTCGGTGAAGACGCTGCCGCAATGTCATCGACCAATGATGCTTATTATCAGGACTACAACAATTCATACGCAGCCCTAGACGGTTGGGGACTTTGTGCAGAACCGATTTTAATTCCTCTACAAAGTGTTAATTCGGACAAACGTTATCCACTCAATAATGAAACCTTAGCCGGGAATGTTGTATTAATTGATGGAGTAACAGGTGAGGAAGTTGGCACTCAAATATCAGCCGATGGTTCCAATATTAAAATCCAATGTGAATCAGGCTTATACCCGTGATCATTGAAGGTGCTTGATTTTAGCCAAAATGAGGATCATGCTAGGTGACATGAAAATAACACTATCCAATGAACAAAAAATCACGCTGATTAACCAACACGATACGACTCGTG
>NZ_JACJFF010000087.1:0-20853 GCF_014164465.1 Vibrio sp. SG41-7
TCGAAAAGAGTCATAATCAGTACAAGTTAAAGAATAGTTAACTCTCTTGATCATTGATCCTAGGATCAGTTCCCTTAATCAAATTAATTGCTCAATATGCGAACAATCTGTGTAGATGCCTATGCTCATAGGTTAAGCCAGGACAGATAACGCCTCGTTCAATCAATGAACTCAGCAATAGTTCGTCGTTCTCAATAGTGGAAGCCTGTGACAGTGAGGAAAAAATGAGAACCATTAAAGTCATTGTTTTTCTAGGTATTTTTGTAAGAGTCTTAGTTGTATGAGTCTCAGTTGTAACAGGCGCTGCTATAAGGAACATATTCATAAGAGCCATCAGTTTTGATTATGTAACAAAATATATTTATAAAATCGACCAATCAAATGGATAATTATTACAAGTAATTGTTCGTTCCGATTTCAACATTTAAAGTTAATATCAAATAAGGGGTGTTATTTATTTTATTATCAGCTATTTAGTGGGTTTTGTTGAATGAATAGTTGATAGTTTGGATTTTTAACAACATTGGTTGGGAAGTGGTTATTATCTTGAGAGCGCTTTATACAAGGTATGGCGTGATAATAATAATATATGTGTTTTATTATTTGTGTTTAAAAAATGCATGTAATAATTGAGTTATTAGTAAATACCCATGCTGAAATTATTTTCACTCGAAATATCAATAATTAGGGTGCTGAGAATGGTTTTCAGTGTTTCAAGGGCGTGAAATTTAACAATAGCGGAGGTGATAGGAGCACCAAGTCGTAAAAAAGAGCCCTATTTGAGCTCTTTTCCTTTTATTCTCGTTGGCGATTTACTTATGACTGAGAGACATCACGATAAAAATAACGTTCACAAGTACGTGGATTCATGCGCTTAATGACGTTTGATATTAACGCGATAACCAGCACTGAGAATACTAACCTTCCCCAAAATATGGTGTAAAAGTCAGCCCCAATTAACATGATCAAAAGTGTATCTTCAATCAAACTGTGGAGTAGATTGAGCAGCATGATTGCGGTGAATACATCTCTCGCCGATATATGTCCCTTTTTAGCTTCATTGATCAATAAGCCGCCGCCAAACGAAAGACCAAGCGTGATTCCAATAATGGTTAGGTTAGTCGCGTCCTTGCTGATTCCGAGTAGTCTCAAGAATGGTCTTAACAATATTGCCATGAGCTTTTCAACGCCTAGAATCTTTAAAATCTTGAGTAGTAGTAATAGTGCTGAAATCACGATGAAGATAACGGCAAAGCTCTTTAGCTGCTCAATAGCCCAACCCAAATAGCTTGTGTCTCCTGATACTTCAGGCTGCCAAAGCACGGTTGCTGGGTAGTTGAGCAAATCTCCGTATTGATAACTGAGATTGAGTAACCATGCCAGCACCAAGCTACCACCGACTCTCACTGATAGGGTAGCCAGCCAACTCACACCCGCCTTTTTAGCTATTGCACCCTCAATCGGTAATGAATGCGCTAGTAGCATTATGCTGCCTAAAACCGAGGCTTGAGCAACCGTTAAGGGAGCATCGGAATTAATAAGAATAATCAGCCCCGCATAGATGTTAGTGAGTATGGTGGTTGCCCATACCAAGCCCATTTCTTTCGGTAATCCGACGCTTTCCATTATTGGGCTTAGCCATTCGCTAAGAATCACGATGCCGCCAAGTTCTTCAACGACCTTTATCACGATGATGATTGGAATCATGATTCGGAAAAGAGTCGAGGTGACATCGAAAATCTCTCTGAGGAGTTCTTTAAAAAATTGATAGATTGATTTCATAGTTACGACCATGGTTCGATTGTTTGGAATGAGAAGATCTTACCTTGATTATTGTGATGGTTATTTCAAAATCTACATCAATATTCGACTCGAATTTTTTATTTGTCGTAGTATTCGAAATTATTAGTCATGAAATTAGAGTTTTGAGAAATTATGGAAATTGATCGTATAGATAGAAATATTCTCGTTGAACTGCAGAAGAATAACCGAATCCCAAACCTCACATTGGCTGAGATGGTTGGGTTATCGCCTCCGGCTTGCTTAAAGCGAGTGAAACGATTGAGAGAGGAAGGCGTGATTGTGAGTGATGTGTCTATTATCAACCCAGAGCTTACAGGCAGTAAGATGACTTTGGTTGTGTCCGTAGAAATGGAACGAGACCGAGGGGATATTTATCAGATCTTTCGCCATTCTATTTCTAAGGCGTCAGAGGTCACGCAGTGCTATCAGATATCGGGCAGTTTTGACTTCATGTTGATTGTGACGGTCAAAGACATTCAAGCCTACGAAGATTTTGTTGAACGAGTACTGCGCAAAGATTTAAACATTCGCAAGTTCCATACCTCTGTTTCAATGAGAACCGTGAAATTTACCACTGCAGTTAACTTAGATGAGTCATGACCGCTAATTTGAGAAGAGAAAAGAAAGGGCGTGAAGCTTTGAGCTTTGTGAGGTGTCAGGCGTATTTTTGTATAAATAGCAGGCATTTACATAAAATGTGACGTTCACATTTTGTCATAACTTTAATAATTGTATATATTCCTCGCCTAAAACAATAATTAACAAAAGTTAATATAAATGACTGTCAGTTCATCTTCTCAATCTCGTGAAACGCTTCTAAGCGAAAACGAACAACTTGTCTCGACTACCGACCTTAAAGGTGTGATTACTTACAGTAATGATGCTTTTTGTCGCATCGCAGAATACAGCCAACAAGAATTGCTAGGGCAACACCACAATATCGTGAGGCATAATGATATGCCGAAAGCGGCTTTTGCTGATATGTGGGTTAACCTAAAGCAAGGTAAAGCATGGCGCGGTATCGTAAAAAATAAAACCCAATCTGGTGGTTACTACTGGGTTGATGCTTACGTTACCCCTATTTATGATGGCGGGAAGGTGAGTGGCTACCAATCGGTTCGTGTTAAGCCTAAAAACGAATGGGTACAAGTCGCGGATAAGGCTTACCAAAGCTTATTGAAGGCTGAGAAGTCGGGTCGTCAATGGTCGTTACAGATCAGTGACAGTGTTCGTTACGCAGTGTTACTCGGTACTTTAGCAGCCCCTTTGATTTCAAACCTGATCGTAGTAGGGCAAGTATCGCAATGGTTGTTGAGCTTACTTCCTGTTTCCGCATTAGCATTGCTTTTCCGACAAGAGCTCATTGATACTCCATTGCAGTTAAAAAAGCTGCAATCTAAATTCGATAGTGTCAGTCGCCTTGTCTATTCAGGTAATAGTCAGTTCTCTGTTGCCGACTTTCACTTAAAACTATTGTCTGCAAGAATCCGCACCGTGTTAGGTCGCATGACAGACTCAGCCAAGCCACTACAGGATTTGGCGGACAACCTGAATGCCACGTCATTTGAAGTATCAGAAGCCTTAGACCAACAAACAAAAGACATCCTTCAAGTACGAGAGGCGACTGAAGAGGTTGAAGTAACTGCGAACGAGGTCTCTTATCGTACAGAAGAAGCGCACCAGATTGTTGATGTAACTTTGCAAACCTGTGCTGGTGCTAAAGAGAGCATTAATCAAACCCATCGAAATTTAGAAAGCTTAGCTTCACAGGCTGAAAAGGCGACTCAAACAACTTACCAATTGAGCGATCAAGCGCAGAGCGTAAGTAAGATAATGGAAGAGATTGGTGGAATCGCCGAACAAACCAACTTGTTGGCACTAAACGCAGCAATTGAAGCGGCTAGAGCGGGCGAGCAAGGACGAGGCTTTGCCGTAGTGGCTGATGAAGTACGTGCGCTGTCTGGGCGCACCTCGAACGCGACAGTACAAATTAAAGAGAGCATTGAAACCATGCTCACAACCATTGAAGGTTGGCAGAAAGATATTTTGGCGAACCGAGAGCAAACGGACGCGTGTGGCGATGTTGCGAAGGTGAGTGCAGATCGCTTATCTGAAGTCGAAACTTTAATGCAATCGATGAACGATTTAATGCAGTCGGTTGAAAGCTCCGCGCATAAACAGCGTCAGCTATCGAGTGATGTAAACCTGCATATGCAGTCTATCGCGTCTACTGCAGAGCAAAACTTAGTGGCAACGCATTCCGTGAAAGACCACTCCACTGAGCTAAAAGAGCAAGTGAATGAGTTCTATCACTTGGCGAAGCGCTTCGAAGAGAAATAGCTGCCAAATTCAAACCCGAATGAGAAATTAAGAAACAAGAAAGAGCCTTGCGAAGCTAGCAGAGCTTTTTTGTGAGCCAAAAGAAAAGATAACAGATTAACAGGCAACAGATACAAAAAAGCCCTACTCAAAAGAGTAGGGCTTTCTATTATGTGCTTAGAAATCAGCTAACGGATTAGCAGACTAAGCAAGAATCTCTTTCGCTGTGTTTACTACGTTTTCAGTAGTGAAACCGAACATCTTGAATAGCTCGCCTGCTGGTGCAGATTCGCCGAACGTTGTCATGCCGATGATCTTGCCACCGAAGCCAACGTACTTGTACCAGAAGTCAGCGATGCCAGCTTCTACTGCGATACGTGCTGTAACGTCTGACGGAAGTACAGACTCACGGTATTCAGCGTCTTGCTTGTCGAATGCATCAGTTGCAGGCATAGATACTACGCGTACCGCTTTACCTTCAGCGGTTAGTTCAGCAGCAGCGCTAACCGCTAGCTCAACTTCAGAACCCGTTGCAATGATGATTAGCTCTGGCTTGCCAGCGCAATCTTTCAGGATGTAACCACCCTTAGCGATGTTTGCTACTTGCTCAGCGTCACGATCTTGTTGTGCAAGGTTTTGACGAGAGAAGATAAGTGCAGAAGGACCATCTTTACGCTCGATTGCCAGTTTCCAAGCAACAGCAGACTCAACTTGGTCACATGGACGCCATGTGCTCATGTTTGGAGTCAGACGTAGAGAAGCGATCTGCTCAACTGGTTGGTGAGTAGGACCATCTTCGCCTAGGCCGATAGAATCGTGCGTGTAAACTTGGATGTTCTGAGTTTTCATAAGAGCAGCCATACGCATAGCGTTACGAGCGTATTCCATGAACATTAGGAACGTTGCGCCGTATGGTACGAAACCACCGTGCAGAGCGATACCGTTCATGATAGCCGTCATACCGAATTCACGTACACCGTAGTGGATGTAGTTACCAGAGAAGTCATTTGCTTCAAGAGACTTAGAACCAGACCACATAGTCAGGTTAGAAGGCGCAAGGTCAGCAGAGCCGCCCATGAATTCAGGTAGCATAGCACCGAACGCTTCTAGTGCATTTTGAGATGCTTTACGTGATGCGATGTTTGCTGGGTTAGCTTGAAGATCAGCGATGATTGCCGATGCTTTCTCTTCCCATTCAGCAGGAAGATCACCGTTTACGCGGCGTTTGAATTCAGCTGCCAGCTCAGGGTATGCTGCTTCATAAGCTGCAAGTTTCTCGTTCCACGCTGCTTCCTTAGCTGCGCCTGCTTCTTTCGCATCCCACTCTGAGTAAACTTCCGACGGAATTTCAAAAGGACCGTGCTCCCAACCTAGTTGCTTACGAGTTGCTGCGATTTCATCAGCGCCTAATGGTGCACCGTGACAGTCGTGCGTACCTGCTTTGTTTGGAGAACCAAAGCCGATTACAGTTTTAGTACAGATTAGAGTCGGACGAGGATCCGCTTTAGCTGCTTCGATAGCCGCGTTGATAGCGTCAGCATCGTGACCATCAACTGCTGGGATTACGTGCCAGCCGTAAGCTTCAAAACGCTTAGGAGTATCGTCAGAGAACCAACCTTCCACTTCGCCATCGATAGAGATGCCGTTGTCATCCCAGAAAGCAACCAGCTTACCAAGACCTAGCGTACCCGCTAGAGAACATGCTTCGTGAGAAATACCTTCCATCAGACAGCCATCACCCATGAATGCATAAGTGTAGTGGTCTACGATGTCGTGGCCTTCTTTGTTGAACTGTGCCGCAAGCGCTTTTTCAGCCATCGCCATACCAACAGCGTTGGTGATGCCTTGACCTAGAGGACCTGTAGTCGTCTCGATACCTGGTGCGTAGCCGTACTCTGGGTGACCTGGAGTCTTAGAGTGCAGTTGACGGAAGTTCTTAAGGTCTTCAATTGAAAGCTCGTAACCTGCTAGATGAAGCAGAGAGTAAATCAGCATTGAGCCGTGGCCGTTAGACAGGATAAAACGGTCGCGGTCAGCCCACTCTGGGTTTGACGGGTTGTGGTTTAGGTGAGAGCGCCAAAGTACTTCAGCGATGTCAGCCATGCCCATAGGTGCGCCAGGGTGACCAGAGTTTGCTTGTTGTACGCCGTCCATGCTTAGAGCACGGATCGCGTTAGCTAGATGTTTGCGGTTCATAATTGCTTCCAAAATTGATTCGAAATTAAAAATTCGTGGATAGATGTAAAAGAGGAACGAAATTCGTTCCTCTTATTTATTTGGTAGTGATTACAGCTTAGCTGCGATCATGTCTTCTAGTTTGCCTTGGTCTACGGCGAAGTTGCGGATGCCTTCAGCTAGCTTCTCTACAGCCATTGGGTCTTGGTTGTGATCCCATAGGAACTCAGCGTGAGTCATTGCAGCAGGACGCTCTTTAGTACCGTTAGAGTCGATTAGCTTCTCTACTACTTCGCCTTCTGCTGCTTCTAGGTCAGCTAGAAGTTGAGGAGCGATAGTTAGACGGTCACAGCCAGCAAGTTCAAGGATCTCACCGATGTTACGGAAGCTTGCGCCCATAACAACAGTCTTGTAACCGTGCTCTTTGTAGTAGTTGTAGATGTCTGAAACAGAGATTACGCCTGGATCTTCTGAAGCTTCGAAATCACGACCTTCTTTCGCTTTGTACCAGTCCATGATGCGACCAACGAAAGGAGAGATAAGGAATACACCCGCTTCAGCACAAGCACGAGCTTGAGCGAAAGAGAATAGAAGCGTTAGGTTACAGTTGATGCCTTCTTTCTCTAGGATTTCAGCAGCACGGATGCCTTCCCAAGTAGAAGCCAGCTTGATAAGGATGCGGTCGTTAGTGATGCCAGCGTCGTTGTACATTTTGATAAGTTGACGAGCTTTAGCAACGCTGCCTTCCATGTCGTAAGAAAGACGAGCATCTACTTCAGTAGAGATACGGCCAGGTACAACGTTAAGGATTTCTTTACCGATGTTCACGTTAAGCATGTCACAAGTGTCTTGAACTTGTTGTGCTTTATCAGCGCTTTGCGCTTTAGCGTATTCGATAGAAGCATCGATTAGAGGTGCGTACTCAGCAATTTGAGCGGCTTTAAGAATTAGAGATGGGTTAGTTGTTGCATCTTCCGGAGTGTACTTGCTGATAGCTTCGATATCGCCAGTGTCAGCTACAACAGTTGTTAGTTTACGAAGTTGCTCTAATTTATTGCTCATTTTGATCATCCTATGTATCGCAGAACACCCCTTTAATGGGAGAGGTGTGGGCATTTGCAAGCGAACTAATGAAGTTCCTCATGGTTGTACCAGTGAGCCTAACTTACATTAATTTAAATTTTTCTCCGAACGAACATTTGCACAGAACATTTGTTCGCTCGATGAGTAAATGATGTAGCCATATTTATCCGATCTAGCCCCAAAGTCAACGGTAAATAGTGCTGTATGGTGACTTCAGTCAAATATATTTCGCTCTAGTAATCATGGGGTATGCAAGCAAACGTTTAACGAACAAAGTGAGGTGAATTAATCAACAACAAAACTATGGTTATGATGCTGAGCAAATGTTCCTTGTTGTTACATATGTTCAGGGTGTAAGCTTGTGCATCACTTACTGAGCTCTCCTATATTAGGAAGTACAGCAGGTAAAATAATTGTTAAATATTGGTTGAGTGGTATATGAGTAAGAATATCCAAGATGTTTCCGAAGAAAACACTGATCTCCTCACTGAAGTAGCCGTTGCTTACTATCAAGATGGCGCTACACAAGAAGAGATCTCTAAAAAGTTCTCTATCTCTCGTGCAAAGGTTGGTCGAATGCTCAAACAAGCCCGAGACGAAGGGATTGTAGAGATTACCGTGAAATATCACCCTGTCTTCAGTGCCAAAATTGAACAACGTCTCATCGAACGGTTTGGTGTTAAGCGTGCGCTGGTAGCATTAGACCAACCGAATGAAGAGAAGCAGCGGTTACAGGTAGCTGGTTTGGTGTCTAACTATCTTACCAGTACACTGAAAAACGGCATGGTGGTGACAGTAGGACAAGGTCGAAACGTATCGTCTGTTGCTCACCATACTGGTGTTATCACGCCACGTGACTGTAAGTTTGTATGTGGCATCGGCGGCATTCACCCAAGAGGCGGTATGTTTAACGCCGACCATATATGCAGACAACTAGCGAAAAAGTACGGCGGATCTTCTGAAACCTTGTACGCGCCTGCTTATGCTGAAAACAAAGCACAAAAATCCGCGTTCATGGAAAACAGTACTGTTAAGCAAACACTCGATCTAGCTCGTAAAGCGGATGTCGCATTAGTGGGTATCGGTGATATGAGTGAAAACAGCTATATGGTCGACTTAGGCTGGTTTACCGCGGGTGAGGTAGTACAGTCTCGTTTACTACAAGGTGTCGTCGGTGACTTTGCTGGCTATGACTTTTTCGACGTTCACGGTAAAGCGGCGAATACAGTCATGAGCGACCGTGTGATTGGTTTGGCCTTGGAAGAGTTCCGCCCTATCGCTGATGTAATCGCCATCGCTGCCGAGAACAGCAAGCCATTAGCTTTATTAGGTGCGTTAAGAACTGGCGTAGTTGATGTGATTGCGACTAGTGTAAGTAATGCTTTAACGGTACTTAACTTAGATGAACAACTTAGCGTGAATAAACCAAACGGCAGTAAATAGTAAGATACTCATGCTTCGTTGAATTCACTATTTGAGCAATGATGGTAATTCCCCCTAATGAAACCAGTGCAATAAAGGGGATAACTATTAGATATGACTCGAATAGTGAATTTGTTCAGCGGTTGAAAGAATTATCACTCTTTAATGTTAAGCCACACTAAAGGAGATAATTATGAAACTGTCATTTATCACACAAGCCATTTCTAGTAACAGTGACCAATCAAGTTCTATCTTTAAATTTAATTCTATCAGTGCGCTTAGCTTAATAGCCGCTACTTGTATACTCACGCCTACTGCACATGCTGATGATAAAGTCGTCGCTGGGTATTTTGCAGATTGGCAATATCTGAATAAAGACAACCCTTATACCGTTGACGACATACCGGCAGACAAGCTCTCACATATTATTTACGCCTTCTTAAGCATGTGTGGTCCTCATAGCGGTGCTGGTGAGCCTGTCCAAAAACAAATTAAGCAGCAATGTGCGGACAAAGAACCATATACCGCAATCATTGTGGATAAAGAAGCTGCGTTAGAAGTCGATTTCGGAGACGTGAATGTTGATGTCGCCTATAAAGGTCATTTTGCCCAGTTAGCTCAACTGAAGGCCGACAATAAAAGTATCAAAATATTGCCATCATTTGGTGGATGGACGATGTCTGAACCTTTCCATGCGATGGCGAAAGACCCTAAAGCCATTGCGCACTTTTCAAAAACGGCTGTTGAGTTGATTCAAAAATATGACTTCTTTGATGGTATTGATCTTGATTGGGAATACCCAGGAGGCGGCGGTTTAACCACTTCGCCTTGGAACCCAGAGACTAAACTAACGGATGAGCAAAAAGCGCTAGAGCGTGAAGCATTTACACTTCTAGTAAAAACAATTAGAAGTGACTTGGACGCTCTATCAAAGACGACTCAAAGAGATTACGAGCTTTCAACGGCTGTTGGTGTGGGTGCTAAGGCAGCCCAAATTGATTGGAACGCAGCTAGCCCATATTTGACGAACATGTTTGCGATGACGTATGACTTCCTCGGAGGTTGGGGAACTCAGACTGGTCACACAACCAACTTACATGCCACAGAGCGCAGTTGGTGGGGAATGGGAGCTGATGTCTTCATTAATCAAATGATTGAGCAAGGTATTCCTAGCGAGAAGCTCGTGATCGGAGCAGCATTCTATGGCCGAGGCTGGCAAGGGACAAAAGACTTTGCTGGAGAGCTGCCTAAAGGTGATCTAGTTTCTGAACAAGGAGCGCAGTTTGGTACTGGTGAAAATGGTTACTTCATGTTCTGGGATCTTATGAATAACTACAGCAGCAAACAAGGTTATGAGTACAAGTATGATGAACAAGCTCAAGCACCTTATTTGTGGAACCCAGATAAAAAAGTATTCATATCTTTTGAAGATCAGCGTTCCATTAAAGCAAAAGCAGAATGGGCGAAGAAGTCTGACCTAGGTGGTATTTTCACTTGGGAATTATCAGGAGACCCTTCCGGGCAGTTGATCGATGTTATGCATAATGAAATGAATAAAGAGTGAAATGAATAAATAACTCATCAAAAGACACCCCAAATATAAGGTAGGTATTTATCCACCTACCTTATCTGCTCGTCTATTTACTCACGTTTTTAAATAGAACATTCCGCGTTCTCGGTCACCTGTTGGTTTAGGTGAGTAGCCAGCTCATCATAAGGAATAGGGCGAGAGAAGTAGTAGCCTTGCATTAAGTCACATCCACATGCCTTTAGAATCGCGAAGTGCTCGTTTGATTCTACGCCTTCTGCCAATACCACCATGCCGAAGTTCTTACCGATTGCGATGATGTTTTGCACCATGGTGAGTGACTGCTGATCGACTGCAATGTTCTCAATAAAGCTCTTATCGATTTTTAGTTCATCGATAGGGAGTGCTTTCAACATGCTTAGTGATGAATAGCCCGTACCGAAGTCATCTAAAGATATTTTAATATTCTTTTCATGTAAGGCCTCGAAAATAGGTTTTACTATGTCTACGTCTTCAATGAACAGGCTTTCAGTGATCTCTAATGTTAGACAACTTGCAGAGAGCTGATACTTCTCCAGCGTTGTGAATAAATGCTCAGAGAAAGATCGGTGAGAAAACTGTCGAACAGATATGTTGATCGAAAGCCCGATCTTTTGTTCCGTCGTTCGGTGCAAATGGGCGATCTGCATAATGCTGGACTCAATAATAAAAGTGCCGAGCTTTTGCATTAAGCCAGTGTTTTCAGCCACCGGTATAAAGACATCTGGTGGAACGAAACCCAGCTCGTCATCAATCCAGCGAACGAGTGCTTCTACACCGTGAATACTTTCATTAGCACGGACCAGTGGTTGGAAAACCATGAACAGAGTTTGTTTCTCGATCGCGATACGTAGCCTTTGTTCTACTTTCATTTTGTAGAGGTGGGCGTCTTGCATCTCCGTTGTAAAAATACTGTACGAGTTTTGCTGCTGCTTCGCTTTGTACATGGAAATGTCGGCAGAGCGTAACAGGCTATCTAAATCTTTTCCGTGTTCAGGAAAACGCGCTACGCCGATGCTGCAACCTAACAAGAACTGTGCACTTTCGACTTCATAAGGTTGAGACAGCACTTCAATAATTCGCTTGGCGAGTCGTTTAATTTCAACTTCATTCGATAAAGGCGTTAAGAATAAAAACTCATCACTGGATTCGCGCACCAATAGGCTTACTCGAGAGCGGAATCTCATCAAACGTAAAGCGATTTGCTTGAGTACCTTGTCACCGAAGTCGTGCCCGTGGGTATCGTTGACGCACTTGAAGTTATCGATATCGATAAACAATAGTGAGAACGGCTCTGACTCATCTTCAATCCATTTACTAATGTTTCTACGCATGTATAAACGGTTGGGTAGAGAGGTTAACGGGTCATGATTCGCTTGGTAGATGAGTTGGCTTCGAGTGCGTTGTTCGTTTTTGGCAATCGATTTTACTAAAAAGTAGAAACCAAATTGAAGAAAAATAAAGGCAACAAAAAGAATGCCAAACTCTTTTACGAATATGCCATCGACGTGCGATAGGTCTGTGCGGCCGACCACCCAAAGCTTGTAGTCTGGAATGTATTTAGCGCTAACGAGCGAGTGGTATGTGTCGTCACTGATACTGAAAGAGTACGTGTCTTTACCGGTTTTTGCTTCTTTGACGCTGACATTCACTTGTTCTAAAAAGTTTTTGGTAATGCGCTTCATCAGGTCGTTAGTAACAGGTTCCAAATAGGCGTCAAGAGATTCGATGTCGCTAGAAAAGAACTGACGATAGTTGTCTGTTCTAAGCAAAGTTAACGTGTTGTAGCTACCTGCGTGTGCGTTGCTTTCAAATACGATCGTACTGTCCAAACGCAAACCCGCAGTCATGACCGCATCGACATGCTTGCCATCGATTGAAATCGACTTTCTTAGCGGAATTACTAGGCTGTTAAGTGAGTCCTGGAAATAGGTACGTCCCAACACCATTTTTTCGCTAGACATGGCCTCGAGAAATGAATCTCTGGTGTATGAGTCGTTAAGCAAATTATGCTGATCGGACAGCTGTAGGTTTGAGCTAATTGCAAGGTAATCACCTTCAGGATTAAGTAACCCAAATGCGGCTATCGCGGGGTGAGTATCAAGTAGCTTATCTAATATTGGTCGAATCTGGATAGAAGCCGTGCGAGTAAAATCAGATTGTTGGGCTAACTGGTGCCCTACAACTTCAAGTAGTGCTTCTTGGCTGGTCATCAGCGAGCTAACAGAGCTAGAAAAAAGTTCTACCTGAATGTGCTGTTGCTCCGTAAAATCGTCTCTGTTTGCTTGCCACTTGCTTACGCCCAACACAGCGAAAAGTATCAGGGTAAGCAGTACGATCAGAACATACAGCGACCAGATATTTTTCTTAAATAGAGCCATGAGATGCCTTTTGTTAATTACTACTTAAACAGAGAGCAAGTGACAAACTAGTGGATTGTCAGCGTGATTCATGCGACGAAGGATACAAATATCAATAATGAAAGTATTAATGATTAAATAGTGTAACGACTAAGAGCAGAGATTCTTGAGCGAAATATTAGTATTCAGAATTTTGATAACGAATAACCCATGATTAATCACAGTTTATAGTTAGCAAACAGTCGTCGTTCATAGCAGTAACGCTAGTCGAGCTCTGGCTTCAAGCGGAGGTAGCCGTTAGCTACAGAGTAAAAAGCTTACTCCATGAGGTTTTGTTCTCACTGTGAATAAGCTTCTTATGCGCACGCCGTATGTTCTAGCAGTATGGTTAACAGTAGCACTAAGTGAAGTTGAATTACTTTTCAGTTACGGCGATAGGTAGCTTCTCGTTAGCGCCCCACTCAGTCCATGAGCCATCGTAAACGCCCATTTCACCTGTATAGCCAGCGAGTTTAGCGGCCAATAATATGATGCAGGCTGTTACTCCAGAGCCACAGCTAAAGAACATAGGTTGAGAAGGGGTGATCTCTATGGTGGAAAATATCTCAATTAACTCTTGTTGAGTTCTTAATTTGCCATCATTTAGTACTTGAGCGAACGGTAAGCAAACTGAGTTTGGGATGTGGCCACTACGTAAGCCTTCACGTGGTTCAGGAACTTCTGAATCGAAGCGAGCTTGAGAACGCGCGTCTACAATGTTTGCGCTCTTATCAGTTGAGTAACTTTCAATCTGCTGAGCACTGACAAAATAGTTGTCTTGAATATGGCCTTCAAAGTTGCCCGTTTTCACTTCGGTTCGATAGTCAGTCTCTGTCGCGTAACCAGCTTCGATCCACGCAGGTAAACCACCATCTAAGATGTATACGTTGTTGTGTCCCATTGCCATAAACATCCACCACGCACGGGGCGAAGCGAAGGTTCCGGCGTTATCGTAAACCACAATCGTGCTGTCTTGATTGATGCCAATTTCTTGTGCACGTGTGTTGAAGTGTTTTTCGGTCGGGAACATGTGAGGAAGCAGAGTATGCTTGCTACAAAAGTCTTTGTCGTAGTCAAAACGAATAGCCCCAGGAATCATTTGTCCTTTGATCTTTTCTGACTCGCTTGGAATTTGAAACTCGATACTGGCGTCGAGGAGGATGATATTGTCTTCTGCTAGCAAACGTTGTTGAAGTTGTTGTGGTGAGATGAGTGGCTGATTCATTATTGTTATATCCATTCTTGTTGTTTTAGCGATTATTGTTGTTATGCATTACTACTGTTTTAGCGAATATAGTGTTAGAGCGATTCTTGTTGTTAGAGAGATTACTGTTGCTTTTACAAATACCGTTGTTGTATCGATAGCTACTGTGCGGCTCGACAGTGGATGAACTGATAACTGCTTTGTCCGGTTATTTGATTGTTTAATGTATCAAGCGCGACCACAGAATCAATAGGGCAGTCTGTGGTTGGAGTAATAGAGACGCGAAATACGTCATTATCTTTTGTCTGAACAGTAAGATAACGCCTGTGCCCATCTAAAGACTGAGTGAGCGTGTTCGAAATTACTTTGGCTTGAATGCGTTGTCCTGTCTCAGATGTTAGCGGGAAATAGGAGAGGGCCAATAGCACCCCCACACCGCACATCAATATAAATAGACCTATTTTTAACTGTTTCATGAGAGTAAGTCTTTGAAGGTTATATTGAAAATATAAGTGAGATTGGCGGTAAAGTGAATGTTACTGGCTAAGAAATCTGAATTAACCGCACTTCGGCGAAAACAAAAAAGTGAGCATTTCTGCTCACTTTCTACCTACAAGAATCAATTTTGAATCTGTTTCGTCATAGACCTCGCTGACGACAAGTTAGCTGCTGTTAAACGACTTACCTGTTGTTAACGACTTACTGCCAGACAATCTGAGAATCGCCGCTGGAAACCACTTGTTGTAATGGAGGTTGACCATCGTAGAACCAAATCTCTATCAAGAGTGCTTCATGGTTTACCGGTGCTGCAAAGTTGGAGGCGAACACACCATTATCTAATGGACCTGCAATGACCTTACTGGAGTAATCCGGCTTTAAGGTTGAGTCATCTCTTGTACTAAATCGGCTATAAATGGTCACAAAAGAACGGTCTGTCGAAATGCTGCTGATGTCGATGTCGAGATCAAACTGTTCAACAGAGTTGTAGTCAAACCCGTCAGGTACCACCAAATCACTCATCGTATAGCTTTGCGCTGCTACCGCACCTGTCACGGGAGACGGCGATGGTGTTGCTGTTACCGGAGTCGACGGGGTTGCAGGTGTCGAGGGTGTAGATGGCGATGGAGTAGATGCACTTCCGCCTCCACCGCCGCCGCCCCCGCAGCCGGTTAATACTAATGGTGCTGCAGCTAAAATAACGGTTAGTGACTTCTTCATGTTCCAAGTGCTTTGTACAGACATACGTTTTTCCTCAGAGAGATTGCGACTTGAATCAACGCAATGATTGTCTCGATATTGTTTAGTGTGAATAGTCATAACGTCTCTCCTTATGGTTCGTAACGTTGGTTGTCTGCAGGTGATTGATACCATGTTTGGTTCGTGTCACCGCCGGATTCTGCGTATTCTTTAAACTCTGGGTAAGCGGTAACAATATCGACGTACTCTAGAGGCCACTCCCATTCGTCATCCGAAGTTACTATGAGAGCCCAAGGGTGGTTTTCTGCTGTTTTAAAGTATTTACCTGTTGATGGATTACTGTCATCGACGCCTAATCCAGCTTCAAAGAGGTTCGTGGTATCAAATGCTTCGGTTGGAGCTTGGTCTGGCAAGTGAACCTCCCAGCTGCGCCCTGGATGTAGAGGTAGGTTTTCACCGTGATAATACCCAGGCGTTGCAAAAATGAACGGGTCGTAAGGCATATCGGTCCAACTGCCAGTACTCACACCGTCACCGGCTAAAGTAATACCAATTTGGAATGAGAACTGCTCATCCTCTTTACACCCATTACTGGTGCGGTAGAAGGTACAGCTAGTGCTGATTTTTTCTGTCAGGTCATTGGCGATAACAAAGATTGCTTCGCTACGTCCTTCTTCTAAGTCGAGATCAGTGAATACACCGTTGTGTTTCATGTAAGAGCTACCACTACTCACCAAGCTCGGGTCTAGGTTAGGAAGTCGAACAGCAAAACCATTTCTGTACGATGCCCCGACAGCAGCTAAGCGTCCGTCGATGGTGGATTTAACGACCTTTCCATCTTTAAGGATCTCGGTAATGCGATACATAAGAACAGCATCGTTCATGTCGTAGTCGGCTTTATAAGGCCAGTTATCTTCGTACGCGAGCGTTGCGTAGCCAGAAGCACTTGGGAAGTAACGAGCGGTGGCACCATCGTTAAGGACATCGACTTGAATATCGACCACCTCACCAGAGGTTGAACCGCCAAAATAACTTAGGTTGGTTTGTTGGCTGAATCTAAATCTAGCCCACGTAGTACCGGTTAGTGCGTTGATATCAACATTAAGGAACAGATCGTTTTCACCAGCATCGAGCGCGTAATCTGTAAACACTTGCTCGTTGGCGCCATCGAAGCTGCCATCTTGGTTCCAGTCTATCCAAGCTGAAAGGTAACCGGTTGTTGAAGCTTCAATCACAACTTTTGAATCAAGTCCGGCTTCAAGTGCGGTAACAAAACCGATACCGCCGTTGGCCCATTCATCATCCACCCCGACAGTTTCATCTGATTGAGGTGTGACATAACCATCTAGATCCGCATCTGGAGGAGTTGTACCTAACCATGTGATGCCATCGAGTTCATGTCGAGGGCCATTGCTCGCCAGTAACGTTAGGTAGCTGTCTGGAGCATCACCGAAGTCGATGTTTGAGTCTTCATCAACAACAGGTGCATTAGCACAACGAGCACCATCGTTTTGACCAGAAGCTGGGCCATTCGATACAAATTCAACCGCCGGAACAATCCCAGCAGCGATATTGGTCGCGTTGTCAGGAGATAAGTTGATTCGGTAAATCTTACCGTCTTGATTTCGAGATACGTAGTAGTAGCCGTTTACATCGAAATAACCTGCGCCGAATGTACCTGTTTCTCCAGTGTCACCAATGTAGGTTTCTGCACCTGTAGTAGGGTTGAAGCTGTACAGGCCACCCGAGTTGTTATCAATACCATACAAAGATCCATCACTTGGGTGGAAAGCAAAATCAGTCAGTTTTACGGTTGCCGGGCTACCAGCTATTTTGTTAACCGTAACGGTCGCGTTTGGGTCGGTATCTAAAGGAGATAGGTCAACGGTGAATAGCCCTTTTCCAGTACGGTATAAGTAGTAAACGTGATCATATACGTCACCTACATAAAAGGTGTGATCGGTGGGCAATCCACTGGTATTGATGACTTCAGCTTGGAAATCCTGTCCAAGGCGCACCAAGCGTTTGTTGGTGGTGTCATAGCCATAAATATATCTGTCTTGAAAGTCGAAACCGACACCATTGATGTTGGCATTCATACCTGTATCGTCTTCTAACAGGGTGGTTGAACCTGTCACTAGGTTAACGCCCCAAACTTGCACTGGGGTGGATTGAAAGAGGTACGCCTTACTTGGACATGTATCGAATGGCGCTGCGTTGGCGACTAGGGGCGCACTTAATAGCAAACTTAACGTTGTAATTCTCATATCTACATCCTTGTCATGGAAGGTCTAGATACTTTTACAAGTTACGTGCCAATTTTAAGCTATTGATTTTTATTGTTTATATTTTTTGGTTCTGGGGTTTTTATTGTATTCTCAAAATGAGAACTCAAATGAAATTAATCTCTCATAGAGTCTTTCAAATTGATAAAGCGATTTGAGAAGCTGATGTTGAGCTCTAAAAAAGCCCTGACTTTTAGTCAAGGCTTAGGTTTTCGATAAGAGGGGATAGGACTTAGCTTATCCACACACCGAACAATTAGGCATCTTCATTAAATTCATTTCACGCCAGCTATGAGACATGGCATCGAGAATTAAAAGCTTGCCTTGCTTTGGTTGTCCAAACTTAGCAATAACCTTGATAGCTTCCAAAGCCTGAGCCGCGCCCACCATGCCAACAACAGGCGCCATCACACCAGCTTCAACACAGCTTAGAGCAGCGTTGCCGAATAGAGCACTCAAGCACTGATAACACGGTGCATCTGCGTCTTGATAAGTGAACACACTTATCTGACCTTCCATGCGAATCGCTGCACCTGATACGAGTGGCGTTTTAGAGGCGTAACACAAGCGGTTGAGTTGATTGCGCGTTTCAACGTTGTCACTGGCATCAAGAACAAGTGAATGTGCTTCAATTAACTTGCCAAGTGCTTGGTCATCAAGCCTGTGGTCAACAGTTTCAATCGTCAGGTGAAGGTTCAGTATCTGTAACGATTCAGCGGCAGAATCGACCTTCTTCTTACCAATATCAGCATCGGTGTGAAGTACTTGTCGCTGTAAATTTGAAAGCTCGACAATATCATCGTCGATCAGTGTCAGCTTACCAATACCCGCGGTCGCAAGGTATTGCGCAGAGGCACAACCCAAGCCGCCGGCACCCAGTACCAAGATTGAGCTCTGTTTCAGAGCCTCTTGGCCTTCAAAATCAAACTGTTTAAGAATGATTTGACGGTTGTAGCGAAGCATCTCAGCATCAGACAGTATTTCCATCATCAAGCCTCGTTAGTAAAGCGTCGAGTTAAACAGTTGAATCTGAACCGTTTCACCGACTTCAACACGGCCACGTTCACGCTCTAGTACCACAAAACAGTTTGCTAAGCTCATTGAGCGGAAAGCGCCTGAACTTTGGTTACCTGTTGTTTCTACTACAAACTGACCGTTTTCAATCGAGTAGATACCACGTTGGTAATCAGTACGGCCTGGGCCTTTTTTGAATGCAGATTTGGTAATAGCAGGGATCGACTCTGGTGCTGTCCATGCGGTGTGGCCAGCCAGTTTAGCCAGCATAGGCTGAACCAAAACATACATGGTCATCATTGCCGACACTGGGTTACCCGGTAAGCCACAGAACCATGCGTTATCTAATTCACCGAATGCGAACGGTTTGCCCGGTTTGATTGCCAGTTTCCAGAAGCCGATTTGGCCGAGCTCTTCCAAAATATCTTTGGTGTAATCCGCCTCCCCAACACTCACGCCACCAGAAGTCACAACCACGTCTGCTATTTGCTGTGCTTTCTCGAACGTTTCTTTAAGCGTTGCAGGGCAATCTGGGATGATACCCAAGTCGATAGCTTCACAACCAAATGCTTCGATTAATGGTTTAATACCGTAACGGTTACTGTCGTAGATCTGACCGTCTTCAAGCGGTTGACCTAATGGCTTTAGCTCATCGCCAGTAGAGAAGAAAGCGACTTTAGGTTTATGTAACACTGTCACGTGGCTCACACCCAATGAAGCAATCATTGGAATGTCACGAGGTGTTAAACGCTCACCACGGCTAAGTACGATATCGCCTTGCTTGATATCGTCACCAGTAGGGCGAATGTTATTGTTCAGCTTGATGTCGTCTTGTTGAATCTCAATACCAGCCTCAGTTTCGGCTGTATTTTCTTGCATGATTACGGCGTCACAACCTTCCGGGATCTTTGCGCCTGTCATAATGCGAATACAGGTGTTTGCTGGCCATTCACCTTCGAACGGTTGGCCCGCAAAAGACTTGCCTGCTAATGGAAGAACTTTACCGTTCTCTAAGTCTGCTAAGCGCAATGCATAGCCGTCCATTGCTGAGTTATCAAAAGGAGGGACGAAAATAGGGGATAGAATATCTTCAGCAAGTACGTAACCCAATGCTTCTGCTAATGGCAATGATAAGGTCGTTTGAATAGGTTTAATTGGCGATAGCAGCTTATCTAGTGCTTCTTCAATTGGCATCAAGCCCGGAGCGTCGCAACAGCCCATAATTGAAATCCTTTGGTCGTTATTATTTTGATTTAGTGGTTGGCAATGGTGGCTCAATAATTATCAAATCACGGTTGTTCGCCAACGAAATTGCAGCCACTTTAGCATAGTTTAAGCCCCGTAAATAATGACCTCCCTTAAAATATGGGTGTATTTATTCAAAATTCCGAGTATCCTTGTTTGCCATCCAGAAGGGGTATTAAAAGAGGAAGTTCAATGTCAGGTCTTAGCGAATCAGCGAAGTTGGTTAAAGATGCGCTAGCAAGCCGCGGATTAGAGACACCAATGCGTCCTAATCAGGTTAGCCGAGAAGAGAAAAAGGAACGAATCGAACACCATATGCGTGAGATTCTCACTCTCCTTGAACTTGATCTTGCAGATGACAGTCTGGAAGAAACACCACAACGTATTGCGAAAATGTATGTGGATGAGATTTTCTCTGGTTTGGATTACGCCAATTTCCCTAAAATCACCGTGATCGAAAACAAGATGGGTGTTCGTGAGATGGTACGAGTAAAAGACATTACCGTAACCAGCACATGCGAACATCACTTAGTAACCATTGATGGTAAAACCGCAGTGGCTTACATTCCGCAAGGTAAGATCATTGGTCTTTCGAAGATCAATCGAATCGTTCGTTTCTTTGCTCAACGTCCTCAAGTTCAAGAGCGCATGACGCAGCAAATCCTTGTAGCATTGCAAACGCTACTAGAAACGGATGATGTTGCTGTAACCATGGATGCGGTTCATTACTGCGTAAAATCTCGTGGTGTAATGGACGCAACCAGCGAAACAACAACGACAGCACTGGGTGGTATCTTCAGGTCAAACCCAGCAACGCGCCACGAGTTCTTACACGGCCTGCGTTAATTCGTTTTGTTATTGGATGAACGTGATTTAGCCTCTGTAAATTGATGTTCGTTGAAATATATTCTAAGCCTCGCTTTCTGCGGGGCTTTTTTGTGCTTGTAATGAAGTTAACGGCAATAACTGCGAATGTCGTCATTCCCTAGAGTGAAGAATGAGCGACTCATTCACTTTCGTCATATATGGACCCACCCAGTTTGCAAGTAATTTTACACGTTTGGTAATAGAGTCATTGCCTTCATATATTCGGCCTATTTATTGAGCACATTATTATTGTGTTCATGGCCCTGATGTAAT
>NZ_JACJFF010000088.1:0-20786 GCF_014164465.1 Vibrio sp. SG41-7
TAACTGGCTAACTGGCTAACTGGCTAACTGGCTAACTGGTTAATTGGTTAATAGGCTAAGAAAGGTCTAGATTTTGTGGAATACGATAGATACAAAAAAGCTCATGCCGAGGCATGAGCTTTCAATAGATAACTCGCTATAAATAGCGCAGCGTAAGTAATAATTACTTAGCTAGGTTCTCTTCTACGAAAGACCAGTTTACTAGGTTCCAGAATGCAGCCATGTAGTCAGGGCGAACATTGCGGAAATCGATGTAGTAAGCGTGTTCCCATAGGTCAACAGTTAGAAGTGGAGTAACACCTTCTTCTGTTAGAGGAGTAGCAGCGTTAGAAGTGTTAACGATGTCTAGAGAACCGTCAGCTTTCTTAACTAACCAAGTCCAAGAAGAACCGAAGTTGTTGATTGCTGAATCAGTGAATTTCGCTTTGAATTCTTCGAAAGAACCGAATGCAGCGTTGATAGCTTCTGCAACAGCGCCAGTTGGTTCGCCGCCTGCTTTAGGAGCAAGACAGTGCCAGTAGAACGTGTGGTTCCAGATTTGAGCAGCGTTATTGAAAACACCACCAGTAGAAGTCTTAACGATCTCTTCTAGTGTTTTGCCTTCAAACTCAGTACCTGGGATAAGACCGTTTAGCTTAACAACGTAAGTGTTGTGGTGCTTACCGTGGTGGAAATCTAGCGTTTCTGCTGAGATGTGTGGTTCTAGCGCGTCTTTCGCGTAAGGAAGAGCCGGTAGTTCAAATGCCATTGCTCAATTCTCCATTGATATGAAAGAGTTAACTCTTTCGATTGCTTCCAGTGATATTATTATTCATGGTTCGCTTTACAGCCAACCATGGTCAATTTGCTGACTTGCGATATAGTTTAGCAAGTTTTTACTTTATTAAAAGCTTAATTCATCACTTTTGTGTGAATTGTTAGCTTAGCTCGTAAACCGCTTTTTTTATATGGTTTTTATTCTTTTGGTTTGGGGTAGAATAAAGGCAATAAAAGCCGTAATCCATTAACGAGGAAGCAATGGAAACTATCGATAAAATCAAACAGCAAATTGAAGAAAACACCATTCTACTTTACATGAAAGGTTCTCCTAAGCTGCCAAGCTGTGGTTTTTCTTCTCAAGCATCTCAAGCTCTAATGGCATGTGGTGAAAAATTTGCTTACGTAGATATCCTACAAAACCCTGACATCCGTGCAGAGCTTCCAGCTTACGCACAATGGCCAACGTTCCCACAACTTTGGGTTGACGGTGAGCTGATCGGTGGTTGTGACATCATTCTTGAGATGTTCCAAAAAGGCGAACTTCAGCCAATCGTTAAAGAAGCGGCTGCTAAAGTAGCTGGCGATGACGCTGAGTAAGCTTTAAGCCTTTGCGCTTAAATATTGAATGGAAGGGGCCCTTAGTGAGGCTCCTTTTTTGTTTGAATGGTTTGAAAGACTCGATAAGGAATGAACAATGGACGTAAAACTTCATTATGTGCATGACCCAATGTGCAGTTGGTGCTGGGGTTATAAGCCAACATTAGAACTCTTAAAACAGCAGCTACCTGCGAGTATTGAGTTTAACTACGTTGTTGGCGGTTTGGCCCCTGATTCTGAAGATCCAATGTCAGAAGAGATGAAAGGTAAGCTGCAAGCTATCTGGAAGCAGATTGAAGCTAAGTTGGGTACTGAGTTCAACCACGAATTTTGGACTGAATGCCAACCAGTTCGCAGCACTTACCCTGCTTGTCGTGCCGTGATCGCTGCTGGTTTTCAAGACCATTACGAAGCGATGCTTGAAGCAATCCAACATGCTTACTACCTTCGTGCGATGTTGCCACACAGCCAAGAAACGCATTTGCAGTTAGCGGAAGAGCTAGGGATGAATGTACAACAGTTTGAAAATGATCTTTCTAGTAAGTTATTGGAAAGCGAATTAGATGACCAGTTAGGCTTTAAAGAAGCGATCGGTGTCCATTCTTACCCGACGTTAATGCTTGAAGTAAATGGTATTTTTACGGCAGTAGAACTGGATTACCATTCAACGGAAGCGACGCTTAAGTCTATTCGCGAAGTATTGGTGAATAACGCTCCCGCTGCATAATTCAGCTAGAGCTGTCTGTATTAACGTAAATTATGTCCAAGGCTTACTCATCAGAGTAAGCCTTTTTTGTTTGGCGTCGCTGGTTCATTGAGAGTGAGGAGGAAGGAAGAGTGGAATGAATCCCAGGAACAAAAAAGACCGCACGAGGCGGTCTTTATAAAAGTGAGCGTAGGACTCTTTAACTACAGAACCTAATTACAGAACCATGGCTGCAATCCAACCGAATACGATCAGTGGGATGTTGTAGTGCAGGAATGTCGGTACAACGGTTTCCCAAACGTGCTCGTGTTGACCATCAGCATTTAGACCAGACGTTGGACCTAATGTTGAGTCAGAAGCCGGAGAGCCCGCATCACCGAGTGCTGCAGCTGTACCAACTAGAGCGATGGTTGCCATTGGCGAGAAGCCAAATGCTGCTGCTAGTGGAACGTAGATAGTCGCAAGGATTGGAATCGTAGAGAACGAAGAGCCGATACCCATTGTTACCAACAGGCCAACGATTAGCATAAGCAATGCCGCTAGAGGTTTGTTGTCACCAATGCTTGTTGAAAGCGCTTCAACCAGAGACTCAACGCCACCTGTTTGCTTCATTACCGCTGCAAAACCTGCCGCTGCAATCATGATGAAACCGATCATTGCCATCATGTGAACACCCTTGGTGAAGACATCGTGTGTCTCTTTCCAAGCGATTACACCACCGAAGGTGAATACCATGAAACCAGCCAATGCACCGATGATCATAGAACCTGTCGATAGCTGAACCGTTAGCGCAGCAACAATACCAGCAGCAGCCACTAGGATGTGCTTCTTGTTGATCTCTTTCACTTCGGTTGAAACAACAGTATGAGACGTTTCTTTGTATTGACGTGGCTTACGGTAAGTAAAGAACACGGCCGTAAGAAGGCCAAAGATCATGCCTGCAGCCGGTAACAACATCGCCATTGGTACTTGGCTTGCTACTACGTTTTCAAGACCGTTGTCGTGAAGGTTTTTTAGCAGGATGTTGTTTAGGAAGATGCCACCAAAACCAATTGGTAACACCATGTAAGGTGTAATCAGACCAAAAGTCAGCACACACGCAACCAGACGACGGTCTAGGTTCATTTTTGCGAATACGCCTAATAGAGGTGGGATTAAGATTGGGATAAAGGCGATATGTACAGGGATTACATTTTGCGAAGACATGGTCACTAGGATCAAAGACGCTAGGATGCCATATTTTAGACCATTAGATGCTGCACTGTTCTCTTTACCGTGAATGCGCTTAATGACGCTTTGAGCAAGCAGGTCTGTGATACCAGAACGTGAGATAGCAACAGCGAATGTACCAAGCATAGCGTAGCTAAGTGCGATAGTTGCACCACCACCTAATCCACTTTCGAACGCCGCGACTGCGTCGTTCAAGCCCATACCAGAGGCTACGCCACCGATAATTGCGCTGAACGTGAGAGCAACGACTACGTTTACGCGCATCAAAGCTAAAACAAGCATGATGCAAACTGAAATTACAACAGGATTCATATTATTCTCGGGATGTTGTGTTTTTTATGAAGGCAATACGAGTGAACGTTTACCGACTCTATTTTTTATTCTTCGTCAACAAGAGGCCAACCACCAAGGGCTTTCCATTTGTTTACAATGCCGCAAAATAACTCTGTGGTTTTTTGCGTATCATACAAAGCAGAGTGTGCTTCTTTGTTGTCAAATTCCATCCCTGCAGTGCGGCAAGCTTTAGCCAAAACGGTTTGACCGTAGGCAAGACCACTAAGAGCTGCAGTGTCAAAAGTAGCAAATGGATGGAAAGGGACGCGTTTAAGCTTACAGCGCTCACTTGCTGCATTAACGAAGTTCAAATCGAATGTAGCGTTGTGAGCAACCATGATTGCACGACTGCAATCTGATGCTTTTTGTTCTTTTCTCACTAGCTTGTAGATTTCTTTAAGGGCTTCTTGTTCCGACACAGCACCACGTAATGGGCTAAATGGGTCTTTAATTCCGTTAAAGTCTAATGCTGCCTGCTCTATATTTGCGCCTTCAAAAGGCTCAATGTGAAAATGAAGCGTTGATGCAGGGTGCAGATCTCCGTTCTCATCCATTTTTAATGTAATGGCACAGATTTCTAATAATGCATCGGTTTCAGCGTTAAACCCTGCGGTTTCCACGTCGATGACCACTGGAAAATAGCCACGAAAGCGTTTTTTTAGGGTCAGAGCTTCGTTTTCTACAGTCATGTTAGCCCAAATAAGTGTGATTAAGGCTGCATTATTGCAGATAATAGCAGTGATAAAAACTAGGGAAGGGCAATAAATCATAAATTACCTAATCCATTGCGGCTTGATAATTGCATATTTAAACGTGAGAGAAAAATGCGGCAATTGGCTGCATTGTTAAACGAATTGCTTAAGAGATACTCCACTTTATGAAGAAACAACTCATAACAGGTTCAATGCTATTTTCGCTACTTATGTCGTTACCAGTAATGGCACAAGAAAAGCGTTATGGAGCATCTCCTCAACAGTCAAAGTGGGAGATGGTGGCCAACACGCCACTCGAATGCCGCTTGGTTCACCCTATCCCAAATTTTGGTGATGCTGAGTTCTCATCTCGCGCGAGTAAAAAAATCATTTTGGACTTTGAGCTTAAAATGCGTCGCCCAATGGGTGCTACGCGTAATGTCAGCTTGATTTCGATGCCGCCACCTTGGCGTCCGGGTGAAAGTGCTGATCGCATGACAACCATTAAGTTCTTCCAACAATTTGATGGCTACGTCGGTGGTCAAACAGCTTGGGGGATTTTGAGTGAGTTGGAGAAAGGTCGCTACCCGACATTCAGTTACCAAGAGTGGCAGAGCCGAGATCAGCGAATCGAAGTGTCGCTGTCGTCGGTGTTATTCCAAGAAAAATACAATGTGTTCAGTGACTGTGTTGCTAACCTGTTGCCTTACAGCTTTGAAGATATCTCTTTCACTATTTTGCACTACGACCGTAATAGTGATCAGCTGAACAAGTCGTCGCGCAAAAGGCTGAGCCAGATCGCCGATTACGTTCGCTATAACCAAGACATCGATCTTGTGCTGGTGGCAACGTACACCGATTCTGTCGACAGCAAAGGTATTAGCCAAAACCTTTCAGAGCGCAGAGCGGAATCGTTAAGAGAGTACTTCAAATCTTTAGGCTTGCCAGAAGATCGTATCCAAGTTCAGGGCTATGGTAAACGTCGCCCGATTGCAGACAACAATTCGCCAATTGGTAAAGACAAGAACCGACGCGTTGTTATCTCTTTAGGTCGTACGCAGGTTTAATCAGAATAATTGCTTGTTTTGAAATCAGATAGCCCGTCGTAATGACGGGCTTTTTTGTCTTTAAAATTTGGAGCCATTGTCTAAACGTAACTCGTTTAGTTCAAGCGGAAACGAGCGATCATTTCACAGTTGGTCGCGGTATCGATCTTTTCTACCATAGAAGCAATTTTAGGATTGGGATGGCGTTTCATGAAATCGATCAGCGCTTTCTTACAGCAACCAATAGAATCGATAAAGCTGGAACATTGAGTGTTAGGGCACTGCGGGATCAGTGTCAGCACTTTTTCTGAAGCCAATTGAAGATACTTGAGCTCGTATTCGGTATCACCAGCCCATCGCCAGAATTGTGCGAGATTGTGGCAAGAGATCACTGAGATCAGTAGGCGTTCGTCAGCCTGAATATCGGTACGCTCAGTGATTTCTTCGCTCAAGTTCAGTGCTTGCTGATAGTGAAGAATACTTCGTACAGGATCGTCGAGCTGCAATGCAGTATCGGCAAGTAACGTGTGTTTTTCCCATTCGCTAATCATTGTATTACCTCACTAATCAATAGGTGGTTAATTTAAATGATAATCATTATCATGTAAAGTTTCATCAATGAGATTGTTAAGAATAATTGGTAGAGAATATCGATTATGGTGAGAGTGATAAAAAAGAAGCGAGCACAGTGCTCGCTTCTTTTTTTCATTTCATCAGGCGTTCAAGCCCAACTTCGTATAGAGGTTGAGGAATTAACCTTCTAGACCTGCGCTTGCTTGTTTGTTCTGAATTAGCTCAATCATGTAACCGTCAGGATCTTTAACGAATGCGATGTGAGTAGAGCCGCCTTTTACAGGGCCAGCTTCACGCGTTACATTACCGCCTGCTGCTTTAATTGCATCACACGTTGTGTAGATGTCATCAACACCGATAGCAACGTGACCAAAAGCTGAGCCAAGGTCATATTCAGTGGTACCCCAGTTGTAAGTCAGCTCAATCACAGCACCTTGAGATTCGTCACCAAAGCCAACGAAAGCCAGCGTGTATTCGTACTCTTTGTTTTCGTTCTTACGTAATAGCTGCATGCCCATTACATTGGTATAGAACTCGATAGACTTGTCTAGATCACCCACGCGCAGCATGGTGTGTAAAATACGACCGTTTGACATGATTTGCTCCTAGCTTTAATTATGTATACGTTTTTGTAATTCTGTTTTATGCCGCTAGATAAACGCGGCGCTTTTTGGCCAATAGGCTTGTTAGCTTCTTTCGCTTAGGGTTAACAGTTTATGAGCCTAGACGTCCGTCTTCTCTTTGAATTTTGTTTATATTCACTAAAAAATAATCTTACTTAGTGAGTGAGTGAGTGAGTTTCCAAGTATACAAGGGCTCACAAGGCCTTTCTATCTAGACTTTCCTTTACGAAAATAGAAAGATTTGTAAACCTAGTGCTTTAATGGATGAATTCTGTTCAAAATTACCTCCATTATTCTTTACAAAAATAGTAGCAAATTAAAAACGACTGCTCTATAAAATTTCTTTCCAGAAGGCTTTGTAAGGCGATGGCCTCACTGCGTGAAACCATCACCCTGCTAAAAGGGTATTTAGGGGAATGATGGTAAAGTAAAATAATAAAGCCACTCCTGACGCTCGCACAGCTCACTACTCGCTAGGCATATATGATTTTCCTTGACCATCGGTATAACACTCGTATAAGAGCCTCCGTAACTCGCTTTTGGACAAAAGTTTGTTAGCTACATTACTAAATTAGAATGTAACGGATTAATTGGAGTATGGAAAAGTTGTCCAACAGCAGCGCCCTTGCTAGCTGCTGTGCGCATCAAGTCTATCGATGGTAAATGCAATGCTTTCTCCTACTACTCTTGGAGCACTAGTCTCGATAGGTGCTGATAGATGTGCAATACCCACATCAACTATTACCTCAGGATCTATGCCTGTCACGATGCCCGATAGCGCCAGCCCCAATAATGTTCTAGCTCTTTCTTGGCTTCGGGGTTACCTGAAAACATTGACTCCCATTCTTCGTCTTCATAGTGGAGGCCGACTGATAAACGGATATCGATATTTTCTCCAGCTTAATATCTATCGCCCCCAAATTCGTCTATTGCAACAACCTTGACACCATCTACTTCGATTAAAGATGGTAAGTAAATTATCCATAAACTTGATATTAAGTTTTGTAGGGAAAACAGTATGATGCGGTCTATAAAGACAAATAGCCTTGGCTAGGTCGGTTTATTATCATCTCACCAACAATCGTTGATATATGGAGAAATTACCTTCCCGTAGCAGCCAACCCAATCACGTCAAATCAACCATGCGCCCTTGTAAAGCAGGAGTGTTTTGAACACAACTCTCGATACATGTGATCAGATCTTGGGACAGTGACGAAGGCTTTGGTTTATTCGCCCACAAGGCATACATAGGCCGAGTAAAAAGTATCTCAGAGTCGTATTGAACGTGCCCGGACATCTCACTATACAAATCGGCGATCTCTGTCATAGGCAATAGGCCTACACCCATGCCTGACGCGACCAGTTTGCGTACCAAGGTAATGTCGTTGACCCGAGAAACCTTAGAGTATTGCCGCTCGATACTTAGCAAGTCTTGCCCTGAAATTTGCGTCTTAGAGTACGGCATAATGAGTCGCTCTCGGCTTTTGCAGTCTCGTCTTGAGACAAGGCATACGGCAATGCTGGCTAACTTTTTCTGGTAAAAAGACGAGTCTCTTTGCTCTCCACTACGTATGGCTAAATCAAAAGAAGTTTGGCTAAGCAGCACATTTGTGTTGGCAGGCTCAATAACGACATCCACATGACTTTTTTCTAGCAGAAAGGCTTCAAGCGCTGGGTATAGTTGGCCAATGATTAAGTTTTGCGGGCAATGTAAGACGAAGGAAACCGCTTCACTTTTCGAGCTTTCAGTCACGGCCTGATGAAGATTTAGGGTGGTCTCGCCAAGCTGCTCAAATAACCCTTTGCCAAAGCTAGTGAGTTTGACTCCCCTAGAGGAGCGAATAAATAGTGACTCACCTAATCTCTCTTCTAACAATAAGATGCGTTTGGACAAGGTTGGCGCGGTAGTTGTTAAGTCTCGTGCCGCTTTTGAATAACTGCCTCGACGGGCTACTTCAACAAATAATAAAAAATCATCCAGCATAAGGTTTTCCGCAATCTTAGTGTTCTAAAGCTCGTATGGCCGACGATACGATATATCCATACAGTATACAGACAGGAGGAAGCGCTATGACAAAACTTTTTTTCACTGCTCTGTTCTCATGCGCGATGTCAAGTATGGTGTCCGCGTGGGTCACTTACATCAATCTCGGTTTACCAGAAGATTTCATCAACCGATGGGGCTTTGCCTTTATTAATGCTTGGCCTGCTTCGTTTGCAGCGGCTTACTTGTTGAATAAACCAATCATGGTATTGACCCAAAAATTGATGCGTCAATTTACACCCCAAAAGGAGAAAAACAATGCTTAGTGTTGTGGCTTTTATTACCCCCAAAAGTGAATTTTATGCAGAGTGCAAACAAAAAGCTGAAGGCATTTTAACTGCTACTCGAGAAGAAGCGGGTTGCTTGCGTTTTGAGCTATATGAAAACCAAGCGAAAGATCAGCTGATCTTGGTTGAAAACTGGGTGGACCAAGCTGCCCTAGAAGAACACTATGCCCAGCCATATATCACACCGATATTTGAGTTTTATAAAACCGCATTAGCTCAAGAGCCAGAAATACACAAAATGACCAATGTAGAGGGTTAAATTCTCAGATATATCTGAGTAAGTCGCTAGATAGGTAGGGAGGCCTCACCTCCCTATCATTTAAAAGTTGCTCTAGCTTCAGCTATAACTCACTTTTGGACAAAAATGCGTTTCGGGGGTATTGAATATTAGCTAGTCATGAATAACTATAGGTATGGAAAATCGTTTAACTTGAAGTACAATTTACAAGACGATGCGCCCACCAAATAGAGGTTTCATTAAGGAGTACGTTGCACCATTTATAATAGTGACTAAGCCCTGAAGTGCTTTTGCTTTAGACTGAACTGTCCAACAACCAGTTCGACAGTTAGGAAAACGCTAGAGATATTTATCCAAAAACGGTTTTTACAAACGTTGTCTCTAAGGTATAAGTCACAATAATTCCTTTGTTAGGGTCTCGATTATCATCTATTTCCACACTTTTTGTAACACCATCAACATGATACATCCCACCATAAAAATCACTGAATATTTCATCACCTTTTTCAATGAATCCAATTGGTAACTGTTGACCTTCGTAGAGCGTCAAGAGTAAGCCGTCTGGTGAATATAGTTCGACGATATAAGTTATTTTATCCATTTCTAGCATTTTATTTTCCTTTTCTGTTACCTTGATATCGCAAGGCAGTTTAGCCTTTAGAATTAAACAAGGTTACTAATGATGGTCATGAAATTCCTCCCCTATACTAATTTAGTATTACTACTTATTCGATAGAGCACAGATAAGAGTTTATCAACCCAACAATGCCACATAAATCAATGTCTTACTTGATCATTTGTGTTAATTTCTTCAGTTCCGCAGTTAGTCTCTATTTCGGGCAATATGTCTAAGGGACAGCACCTACAATTATCTTTGCAAATTATTTTAGTTTCTTTAGGTACTTCACAGAGTTCTTTTTCTGTTTGACTTAGTAACGTATCGATCCTGCTCATACATGATGGCCTCTTGTTTTATATGAAACTTACATACTATTAGACACTGAAGCAACTTTAACACTGTAAAAACTGATAGCTTGCGAATTGTATTTTCTTGGTAATTGCTCATCCCCCAGAAAGACTCGATTCAGATTACCATTTCTAAGGTAAATAGAGATAATTAAGATATGAAAGAGTATTTACTCTGACTGACTTTGGGGCACTTTCGAGTTAGAAAGTGCCAAGAGTCAAAATTCAGGTCTATGAAGACTCTGGACAAAAACGATTTAGCGGAGGTGGCTCTACTCGTTACTTTCATTAAAAAAGCTTCTTGATGAATCAATCTTGGATTCCAACACCGTAAACAGACCTAACACTTCTGTCATGCCTCAAACAGCTAGATCGAGCCAGCAACCGCTGTACAGTAGCATCATAAAAACCACCTTCAGGGCTTGAAATTCTAAATCGATCCAGTAGCAATGGCTCAGCAGTCTGCCGCTCTAGTCGTTCTGTAAAGTCGGAAGCCTGTCCAGCTAACCGGGTCAATTGAGCAACATTGCGGTTATTGCCTTGTACCATCCGGTCCGTGGTTTTAAGCCAATTCCGAGCGGTAGAAAAATTTCCTTGAGATTTTCGGAATGTATCTAAGAACGGTTCATCAATCGGCAGCGCATTAAACTGAGTATGAGCATCACTCCATGGATAGGACACAATTCCTTGCGATCTATGTTGAGCCACCATCAATTCTTGCCATCTTGAGCCGCTATCCGTAACCAATACAGAACCCGTTACTTGAGCAATTAGCAATGCCATTTCATAGTTAGGTCCCATTCGGAACATTAGGAACTGCCCACTATCTCTCAACTCGACTTGTTGAAGCATTACAAGTGGTGAAGCCTCAGCTGCACGCTCTAGTGCGACAATCATTTGAGTAGCAGCATCTTCATCTAAGCCAAATTGACTAATTAGTAGCTGAATCCTCACTTCTCTGGGCATCATAGCTGTTGAGTTCAATAAGTCTTCAGTAGACATTCTTAAATGCAATCGACGATCCTGATCATTCAGAATCTCTTGCCTATTGCCACGTTCCCTAGCCATCTCCATCATTGCTCTCATAAGAGGCACATCGAACTCGCTTGGGTCAGGAATCAGATTAATCAATCCGAGACCAATATATGGTTCCAATTGCAGCATGAACATGAAATCTTTTAAGGCTTGGTACTTGTATCTGGCTGGACTCTCTATTGGACTAAACTCTGGCCTGACGTTGTTAGGATTGGTTACTGGTGTCTCAATCAAAAACTCATCAAACATAGATGCCATTGGCAACGCACTAATACCAATTGTGCGAGCATCTAGTGGGCCAGTGTATAAGCCTCTAAACTTGCCATCAGATTTTGGTAGTAACGAGTAAATATCGGTTTCACGAGGCCACAATGTTGAATAAAAGCCGTAAATTTTCTTAATCTGGTCATCCGAAAGTTCTCTCCTGACATCCAGCCACGTTTTACCGCGATTAAGCCCCAAAACATCACGGATACAGTTGCAAAACATCAAATTCCGCTCTCGAATACTGGCAACACTCCATGTTGTACGCAACTCCTGAGGTGTGTCTAGACAACAGCTTTTATATTTTCTACCACTACCACAACCACATAGGTCGTTGCGTCCTAATTGGGCTTCATCAATATCTTTATTTAGGTATTCGTTTGGTGGAGTTGTTCTACCAAAAGCATCCTGATAGTGAACCGTGCCATCTTCAAAATGAGCATACACTTCTCCGCCATACCGGTAGAGCTCATTTTCGGGTGGTAGTAATACGTGCCTTAACTCAGCCCAATCACAAGTAATGCCACGTTCCGGATATAGCCAGTCCTCTTTACCTGCGGCAACTGATTCTTTAGCTCTGCTCTTAATGATGTGGTTTATCTTTGTGACGTCATCAGTGGTTAGGTTGCGGGTATTGATAAACTCGATAGTGTTGACCATGCTTCTGCGCATACGAGTCGCATTAGTGCGCTGCTCAAGTGGATTTGTGTTTTCAGGGTCTTGAGCGTATTCAAGGTTCGTCAGAATCAGGCAACGATTTTTATCTAACGGGAATAACGTTTGAGACCCCTTTAGCGCAATGTCTGGGTCATTCGGATATTCGCACAAATCAGAATCAGGCGGACAGGCATAATTGTAAACGGTGATTGGGTGATCTGATACTATGAACTTCACGTCTGAGTCTTCAGCTGATACCAACTCTCGAACGCCTTCAGCCCACAGCGTACAATGCATGGTGCGTAATGACTGCATTTCAATCATTAGCTGTAACTGGCTTAGTTCAGGGTATTTACTTCTAATCCAGTCTAAGCCTTTAGGTGTACGAAGTTTCTGAGCGTCTAAATAGGTAAAGAAGTCTTCGAAATTATGATGCCACTCAGTCTGATCGTCGGTCAGAAATGCTCGAACCGCTTTGGAACCATTATCGTCAATTGGACCAAATAATTTCTGTTCTATGTCGTCATTTACCTCTTCACCGAAGAACGTTGAGTAGAGGTGTTCTCCGTAGAACCTTTGCGCAGGCGTATGCCATTTTTTAAATGTTTTAACCTTCAACTCGCCATTCGGTAAGGGAAATTCCCTGCGAGTTAAGTGACAGATATGGTCATCCCGCTCACTCATGAAGCCCTTCTGATGCCATTGTGGAATGTAATGATTGTCTTTAGTTGCCATCTTACCTTTGTTCTTAATCCTTAATAAATTGGGGTTAACGACGAAGTTTCAATGTTGAAATGAGACTCTTTAACAAGATTATACATCAATGATGTTAGTAGCATCGCTAACAAGGCTTGGGCACTTTTGAGTTAGAAAGTGCCACGGGTGAAAGTTCAGCCTGTGAAGTTTCTGGACAAAAGCGCTTTAGAGTATGGGTTTTAACGTGCGAAATTTGGATTAGAAAAAGTATCTTGAGACCTTAAACGTTTGTTATGTTGATTTTTCACTTATGTCCCAACCTAAAAAGCATAGGTTTCCACACTGTTTCATCATAAGGAATACCGCTAGAGGAACAACATGCTTTAGCCAAATCCTCACTAGTTATACTTTTTGAAAAGGTGAAACGCTCTTTTTCGGTGCTTAATTTTTTAAGATGGAAGATTGCCTGAGTTACATCAACTAGCAGAAGCCCTGTGTAATAACTTATCTTTTTCGAAGAGTTTCGCTCTTCAGAATTATCCATGGTGTGACTATTCAACATCCACGAATCTACATATTCGTCGCGTTTTTCGTTGTTTTTAACAAGGCTTCTAATTACTGGACGTAGGCGAACTATGAGCTTCCTTTGTGTAGGAGTTACGAGTTTGTCGGTGCTCGCCAGTTCGATTACAAGTGCATCAATTAACGAAAGATCCAAAAATGGCAAGCCAGAATATTGCTCCCTCAATGGCTCTTGGTATTCTCCTACTAAGGTTGGAAACCAATTCTCTAGCGTGCCTGATAGATACTCAAACTCGTTGTAAAACGCTGATTCTAATCTTTGTGTTCTTTGTTTATTGTTTTTATCGGTAAATAGATAGCTAGCAAGAGCGCCTACTACAGCGCCAATTAGTGCACTAACTACAGCAATAAACCACTCCATTTATCAGGTCCTCACAAGTTTATAAAGCAACATAACGCCGCAATAAGCGGACTAAAAAAGTGGGTTATAATGTGTAGCGAAGCGAAACTTAACCCACTGTTTTAGTTCCGTTTAATTGCCTTGTTATAGGTTAATTTGTACCGCCAGACGCCATTAGAAATTTACAAGACGTTTGCCCAAAAGAGCTTGAAAAACCAGGTCTACTTGGAGAAAATTCTTGAAAGGCTTTAAACGGCTTAAATTCTTTAAATGATTTGAAAGGTTCAAATTTTGTAGACTTCATTAATTCTTTTGTTGCACAAGCAGCATTCCCTTGATGATCACGGACAACACCATTTATAAACCACCCTAAATGTTTGCCATTGAAACCGTAGACGTGATAACCGCCATTATCATCTGTACTGAGATAAGCAACGGGTTTACCTGACCACAAATAAATAGTCATTTCATCACTTAATGCAATATATGCTGACGCATCTCCACTGCCAGAAAATAAACTAACTTCATCCTCTGCAAAAACAGAAAAAGATATAAATGAAAAAAATACCAGTGATAATAGTTTCACAGATGACTCCTTAACCTATAACATTTTAATAACGTGCCAGCACGAATTTATGTATTCAGCATATCTCAAGAACCCTATCTAACCAACTGAAAATTATGCATATAATTAAGATTGAATCTAATTTCTAGTTGAAAACCGTGCAAGCACATATTGCTTCCAATTCAAGGCATGTTATCAATCAAAAACTTCCCTTTAGTTCTCTATTATTCAATAGCTTAGACATAGTTGAACAACATATTCGTGCGTAAGTGTGACTGAAGGTTAGTCTGTTATGGATTAGAACATTTAGCTACATTGCCGGAACTCTAGGCATGAGGAAAAGTAAGGAGAGTTGCAGGGTTTGAAACTGAGTTCAATCCCTCTCTGGCTCACTTTGGGGCAGAAGCAAGCTTGCCACATACAGTTCTTAGCTTTAAACTAACGTTGAGAGCCTCGGGTATCCCTGCTTTTTCTTGGATGTACTATTTACTGTCTGGCCAGAAGTAATTGTATCGAATTGAACTTGGCTTAATTGCAAAGCAGACCACCGAGGACATATGATAAGTCTAGGTGCTTTCCCTTCCATATACTTTGGTGATAAAACACCCGACGCTGCACACAGAATGTGTTCCCTCTTCGTTTTGAATGACAAACATTCTGTAGCTGTTTACAAAGCCATAGGCATTGCCTGTGGCTTTGTCGTATCTGGGACTAAAAAAACTGGTGCAACAGGCTTACACACAAATTAATCTATTGATAGTTTCTTATGCTCTAAACGTTTAGGGGCAAAAGTGTGTCGCTTCGCGCAGTCAACACAATAGTCTGCCCCTATAGTGTGTTAATCAGAAGCACGTATCCCCCTTCTTACAGAAAGCAATATTTCATGTGGTTTTAACTTCACATCGCAACCTGCGCATCGCAACTTGCGATGTGGGTAATCACTTAAGAAGCACCCGCGTAAACTACAAAGGATTAGTAATTAAAGTCAATAACTTAAACCTAATAACACTATGGTATTACTAATAATTAGGCTTCGAGTTGAGAGAGCACATCGCATAAAAAAGCTCTCCAGAATTGAGAGCTTTGATGGGTTATCGGTAGTATTGGTTTTGGCGCTTCGAGTTATACTTCCAACTTTTTGCTAGGCCATACACATAAGACGGGTAGTCGTCCCATGGGTTAGCTAATGCTCTTCCTCGCGTGGCGCGCAGCTTAACTGGGTACTCTCTGCACTCAATCTTATGAAGAAAGTAATAGCTCTTTTCCTGCTTGGTAGAAAAGTGCTTGTGGGTTCCACTACGAACGCTCGGATAAAGATCCAAAAGGTGTTGGCGCTGGTATTTAATGCGCTCTCGGTACTGCTGTTTTAGCTGTTTCATTTGCCCTCCAGGTTTACATTACCTAGAAGGGGTCCTCTGCAAAGTAATTCATTCTGGCCTCCCCAATGTGCCTTTAGTGAAAATGTAGCCTATGGTTTCTTCAATTACATGGAAGAGAAAGCCGAGATCACTCTCTGCTTAAATGCCCCAAGTCGAAGCTCATCAAACATTCCTAATGCTCCATAGAGACTATTTGAACTTTCTGTACTGCTTTCCCAAGATACTGTTGTTCTCGCGCTGTTTTGGGGCTCAAGCGGAGGCGCGACACTTAAGCTATTTCGTCGACCAGAGAACTCTGTTTCGATAGGTTTCCCCATACTTACATAGAGACGAGACTCAGGAATATCCTGTTCAATCCTTTCAGAAAACTCAATCAGGCTTTGCTCTGCAAAAGTGAATAACCACGCTTGTTGGTTTATTGTATTATTCACACGAAGTATTCGTCCGAGCACCTGCCTGAAATACAATTCAGTTTTGACTGAACTCATATGGCAACATACTTGAAGGCGCGGAATATCAGTACCCTCACTGATCATACCTACACTAACAATCCATTGTGCGTCGCTTTGTCGATAACGCTCTATTTCTGCTAGCGGCTCTTCATGTCGATAAGTGACGATAGAAACGGTTTGCCCAAACTTTTGAGATAGTATCTCTTTGATTGTTTGCGCATGTTGAACCGAAGCTGCAACAATCAGCCCACCGGCATTGGGTGATCTGAGACGTACTTTTTCTAGCTGCTCACATCCTAAACCGAGTAGATATTCCATCGCCTCTTGGTTGTGAATAACACTCTGGTAGGATGCTTTTGTCTGTTTAAGCATCTCTAATATTGATGAAAAGGATTCGACTTTTTCTCTACTACTAACAGACAAGTGTTCATTATCAACCAAGACGATTTTGGGCGTTCTACAAACACCATCAGCTATAGCTTGTTTAAGAGTGTATTGGTAATCGACAAGAAGCTGTCCGTCTGGGTCGCTGTACTCACCCATCACAATGGGTAAAGAGTCTGAACGCCACGGTGTACCTGAAAGTGCGAGGGTAAAAGTAGCAAGCCCTTGAATCTTAGTGAGAACTTGCTGCCCCCAAATGTTCGCATTTTCAACCTCAGAGCCAGAGCAATGGTGTATTTCATCAAAGACAACAAAGACCCTGTGATTCCGCAATGTTTGCCAAAATTCGTCATTGAGGAATTGGATAGATTGGTATGTTAAAGATTGCCCGACAGATCCCATGCCACCATTAAACGTACACTTAAGTCTCGACGAAAAGGTTCTTTTTATACCATCAGAAACCGTCAACGATGGTGAGAAGCACAATACAAGGTCTACCATGTCACTTTGTAACAACCTTGACGCAATATTAGCGGCAAGCACTGTCTTACCTGCTCCAGGTGTAGCTTGGCAAAAGAAATGGGAGCAGTTGGATTGATATTTTTTCAACGCTCTGTCAGAGCATTCACTTTGCCACTTCCTTAACACGGTTCATTTCCTTCATAGAGAGTATTAAGAACCTTTGTTAAAACGTTCACTTTTCCGAGCAATAAAGCGGCGCGCTCTTTAGCCTCTTGATGCAAAGGGGCCAGTTTATTCTCTAGCTCAGGAAATCGAGATACGATCGACTGATACTCGTCAATCTCCCCAAGTATTATTTCCAATTCGCCCTTATATTCGTTACGTTCATTGCTTAAAATGGAATAGTTTTGAATGGGTACTTTAGGCTTCATATCCGCTTGGTTATTCGTTGTTACATTGTTATGTAACTCTTTAAATTGTTGCGTTTGAAAGTAGCGTTTTTTCCGGCCTGAGCCCTCACTTCGCAACCAACTTTTCTTTTCAAAGTGAAAAATTGCTCGGTACACCTTTTTGTGAGCTTCGGCAGAATTGGAGTCCACATTATCAAGGGATAGCCACAAATCTCTCGCTTCTAGCACGGTGAATCCATCTAACCCATTTTCTATCAATAACTTGTGCATGACAGCACTAATTCTTCGAGCCCGTTTCATTTCCAAAATTACACCAACCAAAAACTAAGGATTGCTTAGTATACAGAAATCCATAAAACTAAGAAAATCTTAGTTAACTTGAGATCAGAGAAATGAAATCTAAGTGTCATTTAAAAACCCAATCCCAGAGCGACTCAAACAAGCTCGAAAAAAAGCAAAGCTCTCTCAAAAATCCCTGGGAGAAAGCATAGGTATGGATGCAAGTTCAGCAAGCCCTCGAATGAATCAATACGAGAAAGGCAAGCACGCCCCAGATGTTCAAACCTTAAAGCTAATCGCCGATGAGCTTGGTGTGCCGCTCAATTATTTCTTCTGTGAAGATGAAAGCTCTGCTGAACTGGCGTGCATGATCTATGAAATGACAGAGAGCGAAAGAAAGAAACTTATTGCAGCACTGAGCCAGAAGAAAGACTTATAATAAGAGAGTTTACTTTAAGTAATACTGATGTTGCTTATGGCGGGAGAGTGAAGTAACGGCAAATTCAAAAGTTATGAACAAAGCTCTGGGTTTAGGTATGCTTATTAAGAACTTAACAGGTAGGTTATGTGAGGTAAGTGATTCCAGCCTGATTTTAAGTAATAACGTAGTGATAGCGTCTTATGCTATCCAAATTGTCTATGAGGTTCGTATCTATGCAGTTTCTGGACATTTCCGTGTTTAGTTATGTACTAATTTAGCTTCACACGGATAACTTTTCGTATTGAAAAATCACTTAGTGAGTTGTCCAGTATTGCTGGAGCAGATCAGCGCATCACAGACCAGAGTTGCGGTCATTCTGGTACTCATTGACCAACCAACTACTTGCCGTGAGTACAAGTCGATAACAACGGCTAAATACATCCAGCCTTCGCTTGTCGCTAGATAAGTGATATCTCCAGCCCATTTTTGGTTTGGTGCTGTCGCATTAAAGTCTTGCTCAAGCAAATTCGGGGCTACAGGAAGTCTATGCTTACTGTCTGTCGTACATTTGAACTTACGGGCGGCCTTCGCGACTAAGCTCTGGCGCTTCATGCTCGCGGCAATGGTTTTTACATCGTGCTTATTACCATTTGCCTCAAGTTCTTTTTGAATGCGCCTTGCACCGTCGCGTTCCTTTTTATCATCAAAGACTTCTCGAACTTTGTTATCAAGCTGCTTGCGGTGCTCGTTGCGTTGAGTGACTTTATGGCGATTATCAATCCAATAATAAAACCCACTTCGAGAAACCCCAAACACCTTAGCCATACGGACAATCCTATATTGCATCAGGTGTTCGAGCATAAACTCATAGCAATCTATTTTAGATTTTTCGCGAAGTAGGTGGCGGCCTTTTTTACGATATCTAGCTCTTCAGCTTGCTCTGCTAATAATCGCTTGAGCTTGGCATTTTCAGTGGCGAGTTCTCTTTCTCTATCGCTGATTTTCGCATCTTTTTTGACGGCTTTACGCCACCCATAAATTTGAGATTCATATAGTGAAAGCTGTCGTGCGGCGGCAGCGACACCGACTTTCTCTGCTAACTTAAGCGCTTCGGCTTTAAATTCAGGAGCATGTTTAATTCGTGTTTTCTTAGTTGTCATTGTTCACCTCGTTAGTGATTGTACTCACTTAACTCAGTGTCCAAAACTTCTGGTGCGGATCACTGTTTCCATTGTGGGCAAATCAAAGTGCGGAGCGCTTGCAAGACTTCCTAAATGATGCCTACAAAAAATGTACATCTAGTTTCCTTAGAGATTCTTCAATTGAACAAATTCAGTCGGTTGTGAGTCTTGAAATAAAGCGTTGGAAAGGCTGGAAAAAGGTACAAGGTCTTTCAGAACTGGCAAAGAAAACGGCATCACAACTTACTAACATCCAAAACTGGGATGCTTCGGATATAGATAAGATACGCAATCGTTATGTCGCAAAACAACTTGCTCAATTTGAATCGTTCTTTGATGGTGTTGAATCGAATCCTCTGACAAATAAGCAGAGAATTGCTTGTGTGACTGATAACGACAATAACCTTCTACTTGCTGGTGCTGGCACGGGTAAAACAAGTGTCATGGTCGGAAGAACAGGTTATCTAGTTAACAGCGGCCAAGCTAGATCAAATGATATTTTGTTGCTTGCTTATGGACGTATTGCCGCCCAGGAGATGGATGAAAGAATCAAGGATAAATTAGGCTTCGATGATGTGAAAGCGAGTACATTTCACAGTCTAGGCGTGAAGATTATCTCTGCTGTTGAGGGTAAAGCACCGAGCTTGTCCAAGCTCGAAGATAGTGCCAAAGTTAAAGCCAAATGGATGAATGATGAAATCGAGAAATTGATGCTCGATAGTCTCTACAAAAAAAACTTACTCGATTATTTCAGTTCATATTACTACGTCGATAAAAACCCTTGGGATTTTGAATCTCAAGGAGCACATCTTAAGTATCTAAATGATAACGACATCCGCTCAATGAGGGGAGAGCAAGTTAAAAGCTATGGTGAGCTAGTGATTGCGAACTGGTTGTTGCGTAAGGGCATCAACTATGAATATGAAGCTAAATATCGATTTGATGTTGCAACCAGTGAATATCGTCAGTATGAACCAGATTTCTACCTTCCTGATTATGATATTTACATCGAATATTATGGCACCGATGAAAACGGAAACACGGCCCCTTATGTTGATAAGGAGAGTTATCACGCAAGTATCAAGTGGAAACGGGAAACCCACAAGAAATATCAGACGGGTTATGTGGAGGTGTTCTACCATCAACATAAAAACGGAAAACTACTTACCGCGCTAGAAAAAGAACTGATTAAGCGCGGCGTAGAAACACAACCTGTATCTGATAACGCTCTGTTAGCTAACTTGGAGCAGCTAGGTCAAGTGACAGAATTAGCGAAACTGCTTGGAGCGTTAGTTGATATGTACAAAGCAGCGTGTCTGGATGAAGATGGTATAAACAAAATCATCAAAGAGTCGATAGATTCTAGACAAACAGCTAAAGCACTCGAACTATTAATGCCGTTATATCACAACTATGAAAAGTACCTTCGAGACCATCAAGTCATAGATTTTAACGATATGTGCATATTCCGGAGCAATCCGACCACCGATTCCGGGATTATCCGGACATTCATTCCGTTTTAATCCGGACACCATTTCCGGGATAAACCAGCCAAATTTCCACGAACTCCGGAATCACTGTCCGG
>NZ_JACJFF010000089.1:0-20723 GCF_014164465.1 Vibrio sp. SG41-7
AATCAAAAGCAAAAAAGAAAAAAGAAAAAAGAAAAAAGAAAAAAGGCTAAGTTGACTTCGATGACTTGTCATATCTAATTATCATCAATTCAAACAGCGACATACTTCAGCTTCACACAACTTGATTACAGCAACCAAGCCCTAGAACAAGACTCAAGCTAGTAAAACTACAGAAAAGCTCTTTCACATTGAAGCCTGCACACATTAAATACCTCTATGAACACTGTTCCTAGTCAGTATGAGTTCAGAGAAAACATCACTCATACTGAGCTGATAAGTAGTAATGCTAAAGAGCAGGCTCTTTAGCTTATTCTATATAAACATTGATATTCATATGTAAGTTCCTTGGAACACTGTTCAACTGCCTACCAAATTGAGATGGAAGTAATATTGCCGAAGCCAGAATTCCACACGTGGAATTTTGGGAGTTAGCGTTTCATTACCAATGAAAATTTAAGCTAATTGTGTTGAGACTTTATTGTTACTGCACAGTGATGATTTAGCGATATGAGCCTGCAAGTTATCAGCGCCCTTTTCGTGTCATCTTCTTTACGCCAGAATCCCACTGGTGGGATTTTGATATACTCCCTCCCCCCATGAACGCTGTTCTTAGCCTAACTACAGGCTTTGGTATTTCTAGCCACTGAAACTTAACCTTAACCTTAACCTTACCCTTAACCTTAAAATAATAGTTCTTATGGGTATACCTACAAAACCTATACGAACTAATAGTTCATTTACTTTTAAATATAACTTAAATGAACTATAGTTCATAAAGATATCTAAATGAACTAGCGGGTAATGACGGTATGATTTATGGCTATTTGAGAGCTTCAACTTCAGAACAAGATACAAATCGAGCGAGAGCTTACATCGATACATTTGCAGATAAGCAAAAGGTTAGAGTGGATAAGTACTTCGTTGAAAACGCATCTGGTCGAGATTTTGACCGACCAGTTCTGAATCAGATGATCGACATTGCCAAAGATGGCGACACCATCCTTGTTGAGCAGTTAGATCGATTAACGCGTCTGTCTTCTGATGATTGGGAAAGACTGAAAAACAAGCTAGTTCAATCTGGAGTATCTATCGTTGCGCTTGATATTCCTACAAGCTATCAACTTCTGAAAAAAAGCGACTCAGTCACTGATGAACTTACCAGCATTATCTTCAAGAAAATTAATGAGCTTCTTTTTGATGTGCTCGCTGTTATTGCTTCAAAGGACTATGAGGACCGCAGAAGAAGGCAGGCAGAAGGGATTGAGAAAGCCAAAAAAGACGGTAAATACAAAGGTAAGCAACAAACCCAAGAAACCATTGATAAATGTACTTTGGCAAACGAGTACATATCCAAAAATGGTCTTTCACAAGTAAATGCTTGTCAGCTAGCTGGAGTGTCTATTTCAACTTGGCGGAGGTTTCACAAAAGCAACTAAAACTAACTCTTGATACGTATCTAATCATTAAGGGACGTGTATTCTATCATTGCGCACGTAAGTAACGAGTTGGGGTGCTCTAAGGGTCGCTTTAATTAATACTAAACTTTCAGTAGTTCTGCACCAGCACTGTGCAGATATGAAGAGATTGATCAGAAGTTCCGTTAATTTAAATGAATTATACTGAACTTTCGATCTTTCAGCACAAAATTTGAGTAACTACAGCGATCCTTGGATCACCTCGCCGTTACCATGTTTTGCTTCTTGACCGTTCGAACTTCCGCTCACAGGAGGACGCGTAGTGTAAAGTGCTTTTGATTGCCATAACTTTAATTGCGGATCATTCCGTTGCGCTTCAAAATCAGTATTTCTCATTAACTCTTTTATGTCATATTTTAACTGCTTACGTTTCATCATCGAAAACACCTTAATCAATCATACTGAATAGTCTAGCTTCACTTTAACTGCAATCACAATGTTTGATCTCATAAGCAAACAATGGACAGCATCCACCCTTATGTAATTTCAGTCTCACTCAACTACTCGGATGCAGTATCTACAGGCAAGTCTAATGAAGGCTGATGCCCACATCCTTGGACTTCCTCTTCAAAACCAAGGGCTTTATAACCTTTCTCTCGCTTCTTAAACATTCGTTGTAACATGGGCAATTTAGTATCTACGTAGTCAATCACCTTCACTTCTATTTTACCTTGATATTGCCTTTGAATTCGCCCTACATACTGTATTAGCGAGCCTTTCCACGATACAGGTAGCGCTAAGATCAATGTATCCAGTCTCGGTAAATCAAACCCTTCACCGACAAATTTTCCTGTGGCTACAAGTACCTGAGCAGAATCGAGCTGGTCCATTACTTGTTTCAGAGACTTTTTCTTCATAGCTCCAACAAGTAGCTGAGCTTTAACGCCCTCTTCAATTAATGCATTATAGAGAGTGGCAGCATGCTCTCTTCGTTCAGTCAAAATGATAGGCACTCGACCTTTCAAGATTTCAGATTGAGTATCAGATAAGATTTGCTTGTTTCTCTCTGGATTCTCCATAAGCCAACGATAAATTTCTGATATATGTGGCTTTGATTCATCATTAGTCAGAACAAGCGGTGGTACATTCGCGAGTTTTCTACAATGCAGTATCTGTTGGAATTGAGATGTTTTATCAACCTTAATCGTGTGTCTCACCCTACCCAATTGCATAAAAATAATGGGTTGATGCCCATCTCTACGTTCTAAAGTCGCGCTTACCCCATAGACATATTTCGCATGAGCCTCTGACAACACGCGTTCATATTGCGGTGCAGATAAATGATGGCATTCATCAACAATGATCTGACCATACTCCTGAACCATTGGGTTTACAGTATTGTCACTTCGGCTTATCAGGCTTTGATAGGTAGCAATATCAACTTGAGTTGTTGGTTTTTTCCTTGCCCCAGTATAAATACCAATATTAATACCGTCAGCGAAGGCTGTTAGACGCTCCTTCCATTGGTCTGCGAGTTGCTTGCTATGCACTAAAATCAGCGTATTAACTTTGCGTTGAGCTATCAGACCGATAGCCGTCACCGTCTTACCGAAAGCAGTTGGAGCATGTAGCACACCACAATCAAACTTAAGCAAGGAGTCCACTGCTTTTTGCTGTGATTGTCGTAACTCACCCTGAAAGTTAACTAACTCCAACTTCTGCCCAAGCGTTCTTTTATCAACAAGATCTACCTTGATATGCAGATCCGTCAAGATTTCCTGTACATCATCAAGGCAGCCTCTAGGTAAGCTTAAATAGCCATTATCTAACTCCGCTAAGCATATAAAGCGAGCTATACCATTAGTTGAAAGACGCATGCCCTGCGCTTTAAAAAACTTGGGGTTAGAAAATGAGGCTAACTTTTTCAACCTTGTGATTAATGGATTTGGGAGGTTTGATAATGAAATGTAGATTCTATTTGCTAACACTATAGTTATCGCTGACGGACAACCTTCAACAATTTGAGTGATTGGTACATTTCGCTCCCACGGCTTTAAATCACTAGCATCTAAATGCCCAACTTCTCTATCTACATTGGAGAGCAGACTATCCAGCTTGGATACCGACACTTTCTTGATTGATTGTAATGCTAACCATTGATCTTGATGCGGTTGACCCGAACGATCTAAAAAGACAGAGTTTTGATTCACTCTTGCCTGCTTTTGTAACGGTAAAGCGATTAGATTACCGATACCGCCAACAGGTAGAGTATCTTGATTAGGAAAGAGGCGATCATATGAATCAAAAGACAAAGCACTATGAATTTGCATCGCTTTATCTAAAAGAAGAAAGCCAAGTTCCCTCGCATCCTTTGCTGTGACTGCTGATTCAAAGAAAACCCAAACATGCGCACCTTTGCCAGAACGAGAGCGTTCCCACAGGCAATCCACTTCATAAAACTCACATGCTTCAACATAAGCTTGAGATGCCAGATACCAGTCACTTTTATCAAAATCTATCGCCAATACAAAGCATGTACCATCAGACAACATCGGATACAAACCAATGATTTCCGTGCCAGTCAAATGTCGATATATTGCATCTCGGTCTAAGGGTTTAAAGGCTTGATGCATGCACTCCAGGCATTTTACTTTAGGCTTATCACATACACCTTTACGCCATTCGTTCGCACAAGCAATCGAATAACCGTTTCGACCCGAAGCATTTTGCCAACGATTAGCATAGCAATGAGGGTTCCCTCGAAAATAGCTTTGAAACAGCTTTATTTTTTGCCCAGGAGTCAAAGTGGTTTGATCCGTTCGCAAAGAAAGCGAAAGCAACTCATCTCGTCTTTTTTCAAGCTTACATAGTTCTGTTTTTAACTCAGAAATCCTATGATTGACGGATTCAAGTTCATCCATGATCTTCGCACCCTATATATTTAGAAATCAAAGCCAATAGGCTTTGATGGGTCTATTTATCTGCAAGTATCAATGTCTGTTGTACCTGACCAGCTTCTGAATCTAGCACGGGAAATAGCATTGAGTAAGGTACTGTCCAAGCGGTATTGCCAACCAATACAACCACTCTCTTAGGATTTAGTTTAGAAACTTGTCCAATATACTCTTGGTTATCCTTGTTACTAACAAAACCAACAGTTTGCCCAATTGACAACTCTGCTTTCGACAGACCTACAGCTTTATTTGATATTAACTCAGTATCAATGTGATCGAGATTTAAAAAGTAAAAAGGTAATGACCAACCTTTCCCCGTTTCTTTTTCACGGATCTCCACCCGAGTTCTACCAACTTTCAGTATGGTACAAAGCACAGAATGATTTCGCTCTGTACAAAAGTACTCGACTTCCATACCTACCGTCATCTTGGCTTTTAAAGCTCTTGCTCTATCGGGATCTTCTAAGACTTTTTCTATAGCTGATTTGAGCCGAAACAACTCAAAATCACTCGCTGTTTCTAACTCTTCAAAAACTTGCTGGATATTCATAATACGCCTAAGGGTGTGTAAATCGAGATCTCACCAACTCTGTCATAAGCTGATGCAGCTTTTTACTCTCTTGTTTTGATTCACCAATTTCACCAAAACTATCAAATGTAGCGATAACATACATTTCCCTTTCACCATCAAAGTAGACACAATGCCCCCCCATAACACCAAGAACCCAAGAGTACTCTTCTGACATTTCATCTTGATGTTCCCATATCTGCGGAGTAGCGAGCTTTATCAAACGCCAGAAACTCTTATCTAGCCCTTCCATGAGCATTTCTTCATAGCATATAAGCTCTGCTAATTTTTCATCACTGAACACGGTAAACCTATCATTTTCTATGAATCATATTTAATAATACCGTTACTAGGCATGTTCATCAACCACCCAGTCACATTTTTATGCGCGTAAAAGTGTTTATACTCATCACTTTTATGCGCATTAAATATCATTACCGATACACAAACTGGCGCACTATTGTGATATGGTACTAATATATAGTTAGAGGTGAACAATACGTATGAAAAGAGAAATCTTAAATAAACTACTAGAATGGAAAGAGAAGCCATCAAGAAAACCACTTTTGATCGATGGCGCTCGACAAACAGGTAAGACCTATCTTCTTCAGGAGTTACTAGGTCAAACTTTTGAAAAAGTTGTACGTATTGATTTCTTAGAAGATCCACAATTCAAAGATGCCTTTTCTAACTCCCTAACCCCTGACGAGATCATTACCAATATTGAGCTATTAACAGGTGAGGTTTTTAACCTTGATGCCGATCTTCTGATCCTTGATGAGATCGGTGAGTGTCCAAAAGCGGTCACTGCCTTGAAGTATTTTGCAGAGAAAGCTCCGCAAGCATACATTGCCGCAAGTGGCTCTAACATTGGTTTGTTAACTTCATTTCCCGTAGGTAAAGTTGAACAACACAACTTAAGACCATTAACGTTTAAAGAGTTTCTTTGGGCAAGTGGAGATCAGCTAATCATCAAAGCATTTGAACAAAAGATGAACTCAGAAGTTGCCCATAAAAAACTGTTCGACATGCTCACAGATTACTACTTTGTTGGAGGCATGCCTGAGGCTGTTGCTGCTTGGTTCGATCAATCAGATAGAAGCATCATTGAACGCACAACCCTTGTTTCAGATGTTCAAAGTAACTTGATTCAAGGCTACTTACGTGACTTTGGAAAATACTCGGACAAAGTCGATGCCACACTGATTGAGTCCGTATTTACTAGCATCCCTTCACAGCTATCGTCTGTATTTGATGACTCCGTAAAACGTTTCAAGTTTAAAGGCGTTCATCAGCGGAAATCTCGCTATGCTGAATACGAAAGTGCTATCACATGGCTACACAAGTGCAGGCTAGCCTTGAAGAACTACCCTATTGATGGACAACCTAGATCACCTCTATCCGCCTATCAAAAAGAGAATGCGATAAAATTATTTCTGTTTGATGTTGGTTTACTTAACCATATGCTTGCGACAAGTTATCGTGAAATAAAGCAGCAAGGTTACGAGTATAAGGGGTATGTGGCTGAAAACTTCGTTCAGCAAGAACTCACTGCTCTGGGTTATGATCCTACCTTCTCATGGGGAGACGCTAGAGCTGAGATTGAGTTTGTAATTGCTGATGATCTCGGGCGTATTGTTCCTATAGAGGTTAAGAGCGGTAAAAGAACTCGTGCAAAATCACTTCAATCTTACATTACTAAGTGTAAGCCGCATAAAACCATCAAACTAACGGGTACACAAGGCTCAAGCGCATTAGAACAAGAACATATTGTGATGCCTTTGTATTACACACAATACTTGAATGACCACCTAACAGATCGAGCCGAGGTTTGATTACCCTTTAAAAATCTCAAAGCCTATGGCTTTGAGTTCTCTACTACTCACATAATACATAAAGTACTCTAAACTAGACTTTTAATGATATAGTTCAGACTAAGGCATAAAAGAACACTATAATAGACTTTTAAGGTTAATCCGATCCGTTAAAAGAAAAAGTTAACTACAGTGGACTTTTATATAAGATCACTATCCAAAAAACCTAAAGGTCTACTTTAGAGGACTTTAATGTATCGTTAAGTGGGGATTTATGGCTAAAAAAGTAAAGGCAATAGCATCACCAGATCTCAGTCAAGCCTTCACACCAACACTGCTTGGTGAAGTAGTAAGAGCTAAAAGAACTCAAAGTAAAGTAACCCAGCATGATGCTGCACTGCTTTCTGGCGTGTCGAAACAAACTTACATAAAGATTGAGCAAGGCAGCTCTGATATTAAATTGACATCTCTTATGAAGGTTGTTTCTGCTCTCGGAATAAAGATATCGATAATGCCTTGGCAAGACTCTAGTACTTCAGCGCAGGAGAGTGACAATGATGTCTGGGTCTAACCAATACACTCTTGATATTGTCTACAGCCAACAAGTCATCGGTAAATTATCACTGAATAAAGAAAGTGATGATCTCTCTATCACCTACTCACAAGATTGGCTGAATAACGGATTTCCTATATCTCCACACTTACCATTTTGCGCAGATATCCCATCAATAAATATCAGGAGATTCTTACAAAACTTACTTCCTGAGAATAAAGGGTTAGATTACTTAATCGACTTTCTGGGCGTGTCACGTTCAAATGTATTTGCACAAGTTGGAGGCATTGGCTCTGATACATCAGGTGCCATGATGTTTCTCCCCGAAGGGGTGTCTTCAGATGAAACTGAAACTTCTTTCAAACCAATCAGCGATAGTGAATTAATCAAAAAGCTCTCTGACCCTGAACTCTGGCATTTGGAAGTCTGGGAAGGAAAGCCTAGGCTCTCAGTAGCAGGGGTTCAGTCTAAGCTAAACATGTTGTCCATCAATGAAACCTTAGGGTTTGGTGAAGGCGAACTATGCTCAACTCATATCATTAAATTCGAGAAAAATGACCAACAACATCTCGTCATAAATGAGTTTGTAACAATGAAGCTAGCAAAGCTAATTGGTCTGGAGGTTGCTGAGGTGGAGTTACGATATTTTGATCAGTTCCCTGCACTGATTGTAGAAAGATTCGACCGCAAGTTATTTAACTCTACAAGTGTAAAAAGACGACACATGATCGATGCCTGCCAAGCCTGCAACTTAGGTGTAGACAGAAAGTATGAGCGAAATTTAGGTAAGCAAAGAGATGTTAGCCATATCCGTGACGGTGTCAGTTTCAGTAGGCTCTTCTCAGTTACAGATCTATGCACGAATCCATTATCAGCAAAGCTAACTATATTGAATTGGGCATTATTCAACCTGTGTATTTATAACGCAGACGCTCATGGTAAAAACTTCAGTTTCTTTGTCCAAAGTGCAGGCTTAATACCAACACCACTCTACGATCTCGTTAATGTGCGTATGTACCCTGAATTTGAGCAAGATCTAGCAATGGCAATTGGAGACGAGTTTGACTCAGACTCAATCAATGCTTACCAATTGATTGAGTTTGCAGACGATTGTGATATTTCACCTAAGTTGCTTCAGCAAAGTCTAACCAAAGTAGCGAATGGCATTATAAGCCATATTGATGAGGCGATATCTCTCGTTACTCCAAACTCAGATTCACAGTTAATCTATCTAGAAAAATACCGTAAGGTAGTTATAAATAGGTGTGAGCACTTCCTTGAGCAAGCACCACTCATTACTGAAATTGAGCTGTAACTGTAAATTATAGAAAGCACAAAGAGCAGCAGCTCTTTGTGTGCTCTACTTGGTAAGTATTGGCTGCGGGTTCAGTTTCCTAACTCGAAATTGAACTGACATAAAATAGCGAGAAAAACGTGATATATATAACAAAAACAGACATAAAATCACGTATTCCCCAGTTTATTCCCACGCTATATTTCAGAAGCCATAAAGCCTTATACAGCAAGGGATAGAGCCATCGGTTTGCTTTTCTAAATGCTCCACCAAACGTTTAGAAAGGGCCAACTCGAAAGAGTTGGCCCTTTTTTTATCTTTATTTCACTTGCCATAACAAGGAAAGTTTCTTTTTAACAATGACTTACCTTTAGCACGTCAACAATAAAACCAGACACTCAATAAAAACCACACATCCCGTTGCTGAAATGTGTGGCTGTTTAAAACTGTTCTAGAACGAACTTAGATAAGTTTAGGTGTTACTCCATATCGCCCAGTAAGTAATCTTCATCGCTACTCACTACCGCGCCGTGCTTCAGGAAGTTCTTACCTAGGATCATGCTGTACTCAAAGCGAGATCGATCTTGAAGGTTTACCTTCACCTCTTTCTCTAAGCCACCTAACTTCACCTTCATTTCGACGACAGGGCGAATGTTCACCTTCTCGCCTTTCTTAGCTTTAATGCGCATGACATCAATCACTGGCTTAGTGAAGTCTTGCTTATCGCCTTGGTTGTTTTGATAGGTAAAGCTCACCATGTCTTGGCCGTCTTTCTTAAATCGTTTGATGTTGACTGCATTCATTGAGCTGACATCTGCGCCAGTATCCAACTTGGCCGGGAACTTCATGCCGTTGACTTCAACAACCTCGATGTGCCCGACTTTAAACAAAGGCTCCGATTTCAAAAGATAATCAGATCGAGTATTCACATATACCCCATCTTTCGCCATCTTCTTACCTAAAACAAAGTAGGCCTCTTTCTCATTACTGTTAAGTACATCGATAGCAAACTCTTGTTGGCGAACTTTACCAGCGCCCAAAAACTCACCACTCACTACCGGACGAGTATCATCACCGACTTTAAGCTTCTTAATAATTGGCTTGGTCACCTTCTGCTTCTCACCGTTTACATCCGTAAGGTAAAATTCAACGGAGGCATCTTTGCCTTTACCTGTCATTTCAAAACTGTCGACCTTCAACAAAGGCGTGTTGACAGTGAATGAGGCAACGGCCTTTAGAGGGAAGTCATCAAGGGTGATGTCCTCTTCTGGAGAAATAACCAAAGGTTCACTCTTTTTAGCAACATCACTAAAGCTCTCTGAACCTTCAGAAAGAATATTTTCTGCATTGGTGTCAATCATGAAAAGTTCACTGGCGGTACTGGTACCAAATCTCAACTGCGACTCACTACTCGAGCGCTCACGTAGGTACACCAGAACGTCTTTGATTGTGTTTTCATCGAGTTGAACTGGCACATACACCAAAGGTCTTTTCTTACCACTCACGCTTAACATACGAACTAATGGCAGTGTCATCTCTTTCTGTTTGCCATCGTTGTCGAACATATCAAACGTCACTTCACTGTTCTTCTTATCTATATCGATGTCTTTTGCATGAAGGATGCTGTAGCGATTTTTTAATGAGAAGGTCGCGTTCATCGCCATTCCAGAGATAGACACCACCTCTTTTCGGCCAACAACCGTCGCGTTTTCCTGCTCTTGCAAATAGTCGTAGCCTGCAAACACTAAGGCGTTGTCAGCAAGAAAGGTTTTGCCGATCAGCACTGGCGCAGAGAAGTGACTTCTGTCCGTCAGGTTAACGTCTGTTTTTAATTCTTGATCCGCAATGGTGAGCGACATTTTTACGGTAGGACGAAGTAAAGGTGTGCTGCTAGTGCGACTGCGTATCATGCTGACACGCTCTAAAGGCGCTTCGATTAATACCATGTCTCCCGTGCGCGGGTTTTGAACCTTAAAAGACACCACAGCTTCATATTTCGCAAAGGTGCTGCCATCCCAATCATCGTAATCAACATCGGAATTATTCAACAAGTCTTCGGTTAACGCCGCCATCAACTCTTTGTCTTTAAGATTCTTATAATCGGCATTCGTGCTCTTCACATGAATATCTTCCGCATGCATAGAAGTGGTTTCTGCACCAGTGTCGATTTTGCCAATGAAAGGAACGTCTTTTAGCCCTTGAACGCTAGAGAGGTATACATTCTCAGTACGGCCTAATACCGCCTTACCATCGAGTTCGTAAGTCGGGTTTTGAGTGGTAGGTGAAGTATCAGTAGCCAAAGTATATTGTGAAAAAAGTAGAGTGCTTAAAAGAGTTAGAGCCAAAGGTATCTTTTTCATTAGTTGGTCCGTTGTGATCAGTTCACTAATAATACTGGCGTTTCAGCGAAGAGTTCCCCCACCAGTAATGGTTCTCACATAACGTTAACGCTATGAGTTTTTCAATGACAAACCGATGACTTTGCGCTGCATTCGCTTATCGATTATTGACTAATGGATACCCAATAACCTTTTCAATGCTCGGTGTTCTATTGGAGAAATGAATACAAAAAAGGCCAACGACGAGCGCTGACCTTAGCTATTCAAAACACACCTGAAGCGAGTTTAACTTGCTAAAACACAAACGGTTCTAGATAAACATAGCACTAAAAAGTCCCGACTGTTTTCTTTGCACAGATAGCCCGAGCTTTTTCTGCGTCCTCACCTTTATTTTTGAGATAGCACTGTCGATAAGATTCGACGTAACGCTCAAATAACACCTTGGCTTCAGGTTGTGGTTTAGAAAGCAGCTGGTTAACGAATTTTCTTGAGCCGACCTCAAAATGCTGAGTATCGATTGGGCTATTCCAATCCCCTCCCCAGATCATAAATCCGTGATGGGCGAAAAGCTCCACCACATCTTCTGCCATGCCACTACGTTCTATTTCATCACGCGCGCGAAAACGAGTACGGTTCACATAGCGAGTCGCAGATTGTGAAGGCTTTACCGTGATTCTTCCGTTGCTATCAAACTCTAAAAAAGGGTTTTGAACTGGGTTGATGTCTATCGCCACACCATAGGCATGCTTCGACCAACCTCCTCCTCCTGTAATAGGACGAGCGTTAAACGCACTGCTGTTGTTCGCGTCCATTGAGGCGTTATCGTCACCTCTGAATTCACGCATAAGGCGAGCAGAATGAAGAGGGAAATTACGCTGTTTGAGTTCTGAAAAGATTTGTTCAACAGCAGGTGCAACCACATCAAGCACGATCATATTGCCCTGTTGCGTTTCCCCTTTGAAATTAATGAAATCGAAATCCACTTTGGATAGTCGCTCACAACCAACAGGCGCACCACTACTCAAGACATTGTTCTTTTTCATCATGTCGCATTGCCATTGAGATATAGGAGCAACTTGAGCATAACTCGCAGCACTGAGCACAGTGGCCAGCCAGCCGACAATAAAACGTTTCATATCAAAGACTCAAAAATAGTAAGAGTGAAAAGTAGCAGAGTTGGAAAATAACATAAGTTGGAAAATAGCATATTAAGCCAAGTTGAGCGCACGCTTTGTTAGCGCGTTTTGTTCCAATAAACAATCTCTCGAACTCGTCCGTTCTGGTCGACATCCGCTTCTCCACCAACATCAGAAGGCTCAGGTAAGGTCGATAATTGCGGAGCGTAATAGGCAACCAACATAAGTACGAACGCATCGTAAATATCGTCTATCGCGACGTCTTTACGCTTGGTGTTTGAAATGGCCAACGCCAAGCCGACACACCATTGAGAGGCGAGTTGCTGAATAATAGAAAGCCGTTCCTCTTTACCTTCTTGTGTTCGTTTTGAAAGGTCAGCGGTTCGCCTTTCAAAGCTGCAAACACCACCTCAGGATGTGATTCCCTGATAGAAAGATTGGGATGACATTCAATGAGTTCATCAAGCTCACGGATCTTGGGCACAATTCCCCAAGTCTGCTTAGAAAACTTCTTATCAAGCTGCTCAACATTAGCACTGCACGCCGCAATGTAATCGGTTTGGTAAACCGCCTCTCGGCACGGAACAGGAAAAACCGAAGAGCCACGCTTGCTGGTTAGAAAACGTCTTGCTGCTTTATCGCATAATCTATCTGGAGTAAGCGAATCGCTAAAGCCAATAGGCATGTCGATTAACGTTGTTGATCCCGTAAGATCATCAACCAACTCATCGAGCGTGTTTACCACTTTAAACGTAGGTATCTCATTGCCAGAGACAATCCAAGCGATCCAACCCGCCTTGCAGCCATCAATTCCGATGTATTTCATTGTGTTCTCAAATTACGTGCTCATGCTATTTACGTACTGTCGCTAACTATCGGCTTTGAATCAACTTAACTCCGGTATATATACCCACAATGATACTCAACACAGAAAAAACACCCGCCAACGACAGCACTGGCATCGCCACTAACAGCTGAGTATCGTTCCCGCCACCGGCCATTACGGCTCCAAATCCCATAAGCACCCCCGCAACTAAGTGTTTGCCCAATCGACGTATAGAGCTCAACCTCAAAGAAAAGGATCCAGTAAATAACGCGGCGCTAACCATTCCAACTAACAGCGAGATCATCAATATAAAGCGCTCACTGCTTGGCCAATCTTCCGCTCTTCCATGCCAGAGTGAAGTCCCCATCGATTTCAATAAGCCACTTGGCGTCCAGTGCGGTTCATACAAGAAAACAAAGCCTGCCATTAACCCAATCCCCAACATTGAGAACCATAACTTGCGATTTATCGCATTCATGAAGTAGCAACTCACCACAATAATGAACGAAATGATCCCAAGGAATGCATAACGAGAAAAATCAGATAAAACCAACCGAGATCCTTTTAACTCCGTAGGCAACACTGGAGCAAACAACAGCCAAGCAACGAACCACCCTAATATGGTCGCCAACATAACCACTTCACCACGAGCTAAACGACTCACCGTCGACACCCCACAACCACTATTAATCGCCGCTCCGATACCAAACAGAAAACCGCCGAACAATGAAAACAGACTCGGCCAAAACGCAGAAGATAAAGCTCGTCCTTCCACAGCCGAACCTAATGCCATAAACACCCAAGCCAATGAGCCACTAAACACAATCGCGACAATCAACATTGGTGATCCGCTTGTCGCCTCTTTAACGCCCCGAACCATGCAAAGGCCGGTAGTTTGGGCGAGGTATCCCACCAGAAAAATGCAGAGCAAAGCGAGAATAAACAACATACACAGCCTCCGACTTGCGTTGATTTTATTATTGTCGTTGGGTAAATATAGTCAGAAGACCCATTAACAGCGTGCAATGACCAGCCCGAACAGGGATAATTGTTTTGATAATTAAACCAACCTCAAGCACCTAGCCGACAAAAGACTAATGACCACATACTCACATATAGATACCCCGTTCAACCTGCGCCACACCTGTTGGTTTTGTGGTGAACCTTCCAATGAAGTTGTTGAATTCCCTAAGACTGCACAGGCTATTGCCAAGATAGACTATTCACCGATTGCACTGCCGGCTTGTAAGGAGTGCGCGGGTGTTAGGTATGCAAAGGATCTAACCTCAATTTGGGCGGTGCGCGATCAGATAAAACACGCACTCATCGATAAGTACGCAAAGCACCTAGGCATCGGTGAGAACTGGACGGAGCAAGAGCTTATTGATTCAGATTTCTCGGGCTCGACACTTGGCGGGTTTGGGCGCAGTGCTTGGAAGATGTATCAAATAGCCAAACAGCGAATCGACTATAAAGGTTGGCCTTTGTCGGTTGATGACATTGTAATAGAGGTCTACGACGAAACCAGTGGCTTTGAATTCGACGGTACTCGCTATGCTTCAATCAATTCATGTATCGATTATTTCACTAAGGCTGCGGGCGTAGACAAAGAGCTGCTATCGCAACTTGTCGACATAGTTTCAACAGACCGTTTTAACTACGCACTACGAATCGCCAAGCTAAACAAGAATGTCTCGAATACCAAACGCTCAGAGATCATCGAAGAGGTGTTACAGCAAGAGTCTGAACAAGAAGAGATACTGCTTGAACAAGCCAACTCACTGTTCAACCCGAATGTCGAAGAAGTGAGTATCTCTGGCTCAATAGCGCCTGTATTTGCCATTCAATGGGCAATGATGAATAACGTTAAAGATTTAGCTCACCTTTGTTCACTCGAAGATGATTATTTTGACTATTTCGAGCATCTTGGTGGCCCTGCAGCTTTCATGTCCTATAACGGCCTACAACTCTATTTAGAGTCACGTCAAGATCCTGAATGGGTAGAAAAGTCGGATCCAAATAAACAGTATTGGTGAACATGCCTACCTACTGGTGAACACGTGTAAGCTCGATGATCGTGTCAAACACCCATTGTTAGTCCTTGTTTTATATAAAGATCTAAAAAAAGCCCCCTATAACAGTTAATTGTTGCAATTCGGTTAAATAGAGTGAAAACTTCAAGCATCTAAAACTATTTAATCACTGTAATCTTGCGGTGAGTAAGGAGTGAATTGTGCTTGCTGTTCTTCGTATTATTTTGGCTACGGTGTTTATTATTTTCACCACCCTCTGTGCTTTTGTTTACTGCTTGTTTAGCCCCAAGAACCCTAAGCATGTGTACGTTTTCTGCCGTTGGTTCAATCAACTACAAAAGATCGTCGGTGTGAAACTGGTGCAGCGTGGCCTAGACAATGCGCCAACGTCAGAAAAAAGCGTATACATATCCAACCACCAAAGCATATTAGACTTTGTGACCGACCCAGGAATGCTAAGGCCTCGTACCGTTTCTTTAGGCAAGCGTGATTTGTTGTATGTGCCTTTCTTTGGCCTGCTGTATTGGATCACCGGTAACATCATGATTAACCGCGAAGATAAATCCAAAGCACGCGATACCATCAAGCAAGTGGCGGAAGCGATTCATCAGCGAGATCTGTCTGTTTGGGTTTACCCTGAAGGAACGCGCAGTAAAGGGCGTGGACTACTGCCATTCAAAACGGGCGCTTTTCGAATGGCGATTGAAGCTGGCGTACCTATCACCCCGATGTGTACCAGCACCACACACAATAAGATTGACCTCAACCGAGTTAATAATGGCATTGTGATCACCGAGATGCTTGAACCTATCGATGTGTCTGGATACAAGATCAGCGACGCTAGAGAACTAGCCAATCGCTGTCACGCAATTATGGCTGAAAAAATAGCAGAGCTTGATGCCGAAGTGGCTCGTATAGAGGCTCAACAAAATCCAGAGCTGGATTCAGACCGTTCTTCTACGCGCTAACAAGGTAGTCACAGAAGGAACAAGAGCTAACTCGCAACGAATACACTGAGTCATCGCTCAGTTACTTAAAAAGACACTCAACGATCGCAACTCTCATTGTTCTTGTTTTACATGCCGGCGCTTATCCGCAAAATAAAAACAGGCGTTAATGGCTTTAAAGTGCAATGGGAGTAAACGATGGAAGTGATTCACCATGGCGGAAAACATACTGTCACAGGATCTTGTCACGAACTAAGAGATTCAGGCCAAGCGGTGCTCATCGATTGTGGCTTGTTTCAAGGTAAAGAGTCCCAAGGTTCGGATGCACGTTCTCTTGATATTGAATTTGAAACTTCCCACCTCAACGCTCTGCTGCTGACCCATACCCACATTGATCATATTGGCCGATTACCTTGGTTACTCGCCAGTGGCTTTAACCAACCAATTTATTGCACTCAGGCGACGGCTGAACTCGCCCCTTTAATGATTGAAGACGGCCTAAAACTGCAAGGGCTCAGTCATAAACAATCCAAACTCATCCTTAAAAAAATTCATTCGTTGATTGCTCCTAAGCCTTATGGGGAGTGGTTTCCAATTGTCTCTAAACAGCAAAACGACGGAAAGGATCATCATAGGCCAAATACTCTATATGCTCGTTTTCAACCTGCTGGGCATATCTTAGGTTCCGCCTATATTGAGCTTAAATTACCAAACCAAGAGGTGGTGGTCTTTTCAGGCGACTTGGGCCCAAGTAACACACCATTGCTGCCGGATCCGAAACCACCACAACAAGCCGATTACCTATTTATCGAATCGACTTACGGCACCAGTACACATGACGATATTGCAACGCGATCGGAGCGCTTAAAGGCGATCATTGATCGTTCGCTGCTTGATGGTGGCGTTATTTTAATTCCGGCTTTTAGCATCGGCAGAACACAAGAACTGCTGTTTGATATCGAAAATCTGATCTTTGAGCATCAACTCAGCAGCGATATTCCTATTATTCTCGACTCACCTATGGCTCAGAAAGTGACGCGTTCATACCGACGCTTTAAAGAGTTATGGGGTCAAGAAGCCAAACAGCGCCTTGAAGTGAAACGTCACCCACTTGCTTTTGAACAATGCATTACTGTTGATGGGCATAGAATGCACAAGAAAATTGTTAATCGCCTTAAGTCGACAGGTGAACCCGCCATTGTGGTCGCAGCTTCTGGAATGTGTCAGGGCGGCAGGATAATGAACTACTTATCAGCCTTGCTTCCCGATAAACGAACCGATGTGGTTTTAGCGGGCTATCAAGCGCACGGAACGCTCGGGCGAGAACTGCAACAAGGCGAAATGCAGGTTTCTATTGATAAAAAAGACGTTGAGGTCAATGCTCAAATTCATGGCATGTCTGGCTACTCGGCTCATGCCGATAAAGAGGATCTCTACCGATTTATAGAAGGCATCGCGACACCACCGAAAGAGGTGCATTTGATTCACGGTGAGCCAAATACTCAGTCTGAGTTCGCTCAAGAACTAGAGGAGCGAGGGTTTGTGGTTGTTTGAAACACGCATCAAACTAGCCACTTTCACTCAGTAAACATGAAGGCCAGAATTCTCGAGCCTTCAAATACGCAGTTTCTTAGGCCTGCGAGATCACTCTATGCAGGTGATATATTTCAATCAAATCCATCTCACCACTCATATATCAGCCGTTCATGCTAAGCGATTTTAACCGCTGTTTTTCTCGAATTTGTCTCTTCTGCATGGCTAAAATTTCTATTTTTGTATTAATCACTATTTATTCACTCTGCAAAACGCCAATGAACACATACAGTTGCATATGAAATTAAATGGAACGATTATCGAATTAGAACTAAGCGTTAACAAACCCCCTCTGTAACTTGCTTTATGTCACAGTAATCCTAATGCGCAGTTAAATAATTTAACACTTGGGTTACAAGTGAAGTATTGTGTTGTTCGAAAAACAATCATAAGTAAAACTAACAGGGAAAATACTCATGCAGTCATTCGTTGATTTTTTGAATGGAATAATCTGGAGCCCAGTACTTATCTACCTATGTTTAGGTGCAGGTTTGTTCTACTCCATCATGACTCGATTTGTTCAAATCCGTCACTTCTTTGAAATGTGGCGCTTGCTACTATCAGGTAAAAGCTCTGCAAAAGGCATCTCGTCTTTCCAAGCTCTTGCCGTTTCGCTATCTGGCCGTGTAGGTACAGGTAACATTGCTGGTGTTGCTGCCGCTATCGGTTTCGGTGGCCCAGGTGCAGTATTTTGGATGTGGGTTGTAGCCTTCTTTGGCGCCGCGACTGCTTACGCAGAATCTACGCTAGCGCAAATCTACAAAGAAGAAGACGAAGGCCAGTTCCGTGGCGGTCCGGCTTACTACATTGAAAAGGCAATGGGTCAGAAGTGGTACGCATGGATCTTCGCTATCTCGACTATTTTTGCATGTGGTATTTTGCTTCCAGGTGTTCAGTCAAACAGTATTGGTAATGCTGTAGAAGCTGCATTTGGCTCAGGCGACATGATTGAAACAGCTATCGGTACATTCAGTTTCGCAAAAATTTTCACTGGTACTGTTGTTGCTATCATCCTTGCTTTCATCATCTTTGGTGGTGTTAAACGTATTGCGAACTTCACACAAATTGTTGTTCCATTCATGGCATTGGCTTACATCATTATCGCGTTCGTTATCATCTTGCTAAACATCGGCCAAGTGCCAGCTGTTTTCGGAATGATTCTTGGCGATGCATTCACACCTATGGCGGGCTTTGGTGCTGCAATTGGTTGGGGTGTTAAGCGTGGTGTTTACTCAAACGAAGCGGGTCAAGGTACTGGTCCTCACGCGGCAGCTGCGGCAAATGTCGATCACCCAGCTCAGCAAGGTTTGGTACAAGCGTTCTCTATCTACATCGATACTCTTCTAGTATGTTCTGCTACAGCGTTCATGATCATCATCACTGGTGCTTACAACGTTCACGGCGGCGCTGAAGGCGTGTTCCTTGTTCAGAACCTAGCAGCAAACATTGGTGCGAATGGTCCTGTATTTACACAGCTTGCTATTGAAAGTGCACTACCAGGCATTGGTAAGCCATTCATCGCATTTGCTCTGTTCTTCTTCGCATTTACAACGATTCTTGCTTACTACTACATCGCTGAAACGAATATTGCTTACCTACGTCGTACCATCAAGATCCCTGGCATGATGTTCGTACTTAAGCTTGTTCTTATCACTGCAGTTTTCTATGGCACAGTCAAAACAGCTAACCTTGCATGGGCAATGGGTGATGTTGGTGTTGGCTTGATGGCATGGTTAAACATCGTAGGTATTCTGATCATCTTCTTCATGTCTAAGCCTGCGCTTAAAGCTCTAGCAGACTACGAAGAACAGCAGAAACAAGGTGTGACTGAGTACACATTCAACCCTGTAAAACTAGGCATTAAAGGTGCTACTTACTGGGAAGAGAAGTACAAGCGTAAAACAGGTAAGTCTCCTGAAGCAGAAGCTGCAGACACTAAACCTGTAGAGCAGCCTTCAGCTTAAGATTACCTTAACAAATAGCGCTATTAATAACGCATAAAAAAGGGGTTAGCCATTTCGGCTAACCCCTTTTGTTTTATTCATAACCAATAAACGGCTTATAACAAACTAACTGTTCCCAAGTTAGAGTATTAAGCAGCGATTTCTTGTGTTGCCATTTGCGGTGCTTTCTTCTCACCAACAGGCAGTACTGTGCGGCCGTATTCGTTGTTGATGACTTGTGCCATAGCAAAGTAGATAGCTGAAGCGCCACAGAAGATACCTTCAAAACCAGCGATAGTGCCGATTAGTTCGCTGCCAGTGAAATCACGAGCTGCAAGTAGGAAGAACAAGATAGTGAGTGAACCGAATACTACTTGCTTCGCTACTGGGTAGCATAGAGAACCAATGAACATGAAGCCTGTGAAGATGCCCCATAATAGTAGGTACCAACCCATGAATGCAGCTGGGCTTGCTGGTAGACCCATGTAAGGCATTACAATCAAACCAACCAAAGACAACCAGAATAGGCCGTAAGAAGTAAATGCGGTTGTACCGAACGTGTCACCACGTTTGAAACACATTGTGCCCACGATAACTTGGCTCAAACCACCGTAAAAAATACCCATCGCAAGGATCATTGAATCCATTGGGAAGAAACCTGCGTTGTGGATATTAAGAAGAATAGTGGTCATACCGAAACCCATTAAGCCTAGTGGCGCTGGGTTAGCTAGTTTGGTCGACATTGCGAATTTACCTTATTAAAGTGGTTGATTAAAAAAAATCGATAAGATTTGTAAGAAAATTTTAATCTATAAACCGCTCAACTAGGTAATCCAGTTATCGCAAACTAAGATTGTGTAAATGATCCTATGGAAAATTAGTTTCATAACAACGCCAATTAATTCATAGAAACTATAAGTAAGCAGATTCCCTATCACGCTATAAAAAAGATGCGAGTAACGAGATACGAGATGCGAAAAGAGTCTTTAGACTTGAGTAAGCGCCCCCTTAATAGCAAACGTAGGCAACAGAGGGCGAGCTTTTGTTACCCGTTTACTCGCATCCCGTATCTATTCATTAGATCGTCATTCCAGAATCGAGGGACGAGATATCTGGAATCTGCCTTTCAATATATACACCAACGGTAAACGCGAGAGATTCCCTACTACGCTCATACCTCGCTATAGGGAATAATGAAATGGACCCACCCTTCTAAACGGCGTCGCAATGCGCCAAGATGAATATTAAACACAATCATCTAACTGAGGGTAGGTCCATATGAAAACTATAACGATCGGATTAGATATA
>NZ_JACJFF010000008.1:0-94994 GCF_014164465.1 Vibrio sp. SG41-7
CCCTCTCAGTTTCACTAGCAGAGGCCAAAACACTGTTAAAAGCCATCAATGATTCGCCCAAAACCCGAAGAACGCCGTTTAGGTTTAATTGGAATCTGAACTAAGCGGTCAACTTAACTAAGCTGCGGTGTTAGCAAAGACGTTGGGATCAACTGTCACAAACAACGTCTTCAATCACGGACACGACTAAGTTCTTGAACCATTGATGTGCTGGGCTGGTAACGGTTCTTTTATGCTCAATCAAAAACAGCTCGAACATTAACTCGGGTACATTATCTAGAGAGAATATCGGTACTATCTTGTCGCCTATTCCCTCTAGTTCCGTCAATTTATGGGTCGCAACCAAAATTGTATTCGAACTCTGCATCACTTCCACCAAAGTAAGAAGCTGCCCGCTTTTAAAGGCGATATCTCTCTGCATTCCATTCTTAACTAAGTAAGTGTCTACTGGGTGTTGCAGCCCGTAATTCGAGCGAATATCTAGCGTGAGGTCAACAAAACGAGATTCGAGGCACTGCTCAAGCGTTACATTTTTCGCTTTCGCTAAAGGGTGATGTTCAGAAACATAAAATACCGGATAGATCTGCCCAAGACTCACGTATGGGAATTCGATTGGATTACTTGGAGCTTCGATGTGAATGGTAAAATCCACATCTCGTGATAACAGCTGACTGGTGGGTGTTTTCGCAATCGGATATTCGATAAGGCTCGCGTTCGGCGCATCGTGCATGAACCGTTCAGCAAGGGGCACAGAAAGCATCCTACTCATTAATGGCGGTACAGAAACAACAAAGGTCTGAACGCATTCAGCAGGATCAAACGCAGATTTCGTTACTAGGCTTCGCATAGCCAATAGCAACTCTTCTAAAGGTGCTTGCAGTTCTAGCGCTTTTTGCGTGGGCACTAAGCCATTAGACTCTCGATAGAACAGCGGATCATCAAACAACTCTCGCAAACGACTTAACGTACGACTCATCGCAGGCTGAGACAGATACAAAGTATTGGCTGCGCGCGTTACGTTCCTCTCTTTGATTAAAACACTCAACGACACTAATAAGTTTAGGTCCAACCGAGAAAGCTGTTGTTCGATAGTCATCATAAGACATGCATCCGAGTAATATCACTCGTTAAATAATTGCACCATTGTGACTAACAAACAAGTAGTGATGATAACTGGCTAAACGTATCATTGAATAGTGCGAGCGATTCAGTAGATGCGCCCTACTTTACTGTCATTTTTAATACCCGTTATTCCTCAATCTTGAGCAAGGATGTGACCCATTTTTGTAGTGGATCTTCGTTATACCTCGGGTGCCAAGCAGCCACCACATCAAAGTTTTCTGGGGAACGCTCCATTGGAATCGTCACCAAATTGAACCCTACAATAGCTCTGGATGGCAAGAACGCAATAGAATCTGTGGTGTTTAAATACATAGGCACGATGGAGAAACACGGTGCGGAGACCACCACGTTGCGCTTTAACCCAAACTGACCAAACCATTCATCAATCGATCCTTTGAAATTTGGACGCGATGGTGAAGCAATAATGGTGGGATAAGTAGCCACCTCCTCCAATGAAGGTGTGGCTTGTGCTATTGAAGCATGAGGAGATGCAACACACACATGGTGCTCTTCAAACAGCTTGATTACTTTGTAGCTGCTTGGAATGTAGTCCGGAAACGCGATCGCTAAATTGACCTTTCCGCTTTCCATTAGCTCATGCAGATTATCGATTTCAAAATCACGCACAATCAGCTTTAAGTTCGGTGCTTTTTCCCTTAATTGCGCGATTAAGCTCGGCAAAATGATCTGCTGTGCGTAATCTGTCGCTGCAATAACAAATGTCCCTTTTGCTTTCTCTGGTACGAAGTTTGTTTTAGATAACAATAAATTGAAGTCGATCAGTAAACGATCGACACCGACAGATAACTCTTGTGCAAAGGTGGTCGGAACAAAGCCGTTGGTTTTTCTCACAAACAACCTATCATCAAACACTTCTCGCAGTTTCTTCAAATGCTCACTAACAGCTTGCTGGGTCATCCCCAATTGATTCGCGGCTTTGGAGGCGTTCTCTTCACGGATTAAAGCTTGGAAAACTCTAAGTTGCTTTATGTCTAATCGGTCTAGTTTGCTCACACGCACTCGCTCGGTGAAGTTGGATTCCATGTCAGTGTAACACTCAACAAGAAAAACCAGTAACACTCACAATTAAGCTTTGTTTCTACTTGTTTAGCTATTTGATTAAAGTTCTTCCATCGAAACGAAACACATACAGATCGGAGAACAACATGAAAACAATCATTCTAATTGGCGCACGTGGCAAGATGGGTCAAGCAGCACTAATGGGGTTAGGCAATCACAACGTAATCACAGCGGGTCGCTCTGGCGATGTCGACCACATCGTCGATATCACTGACCCGCAATCAATTGAAGCGCTGTACAAGAACGTGGGACACTTTGATGCGGTTGTGAACACCGTCGGCCTCTGCGAATACAATACCTTTGTGGATATGACTGAAGGTCAATGGATGACCACGGTAATGAGCAAAATGATGGGGCAAATCAACCTTGTTCGCATCGGCCAAAAGTACATTGCAGATGGCGGTTCATTTACTCTAATTAGCGGTATCTTGAATGTTAAACCCATTCCTTTTGCGATTGCTGATGCAACCACTAGCGGAGCAATTGATACCTTCGTTAAGACTGTCGCTTATGAAATGCCAAGAAACACACGTATCAATGTCATTAACCCGACCGTTCTTGCTGAAGCATGGGATGTTTACGGTGAAATGATGCCCGGTTTTGAACCTGTACCGAGCAAGCTTGTTGGCAAAGCATTTGAGCGCTCGGTCGATGGTTTTCTTACTGGTGAAGTGATTTTTGTAGACGCGTAATGCACGAACATTAGATACTTTCCTGCAACTAAAAAGGCGAACCCATCGGTTCGCCTTTCTGCTTAAGGAATCTTGTTTATCGATTTATCGCCAAATATGAGCCCGCAGCAATCATTATTCCACCAGCACTTTGATTTAATCTTCTATGCGCGCGTGGCGTTTTCAGCAAACCTGCCATTCTGCCCGCTCCTACAGCGATAAGCATTAAACCGGACATTAGAGCAACAGATGCTAAACCAGAAACCAAGACAATATCTTGTGAGCGCAGAACTGTCAGATCAATGAAAGTCGGCAAGAACGAAATATAAAACAGAATCACTTTAGGGTTTGAAGCTGAAATCAAAAAGCCTTGCGCGAAACTTGCGAGTTCGGATTTCTGACTCTGTTTGGCCGCAAGTTCCGCAGAGCCTTGCACTTCAGGTAAGCTCTTAAACATCTTATAGCCCAAGTAAATCAAATAAGCTGCACCGACGTAGCGAATCACCTCAAACGCAATCGACCAATTCTCGGCGATCGTTGCTAGACCGAAACAGGCAAGTGCAAGATAGATAAGATCACTGCATATCATCCCTAACGAAAGAGTGATGCACTTTCGCCAACCATTAACCATGCCTCGAGCTAAAATGGCAAATACGCCAGGCCCCGGAGTAATACCAAATATAAACATGGCAATAAAGAATGTAATCGCACCTTCTAGTGACATTAGACGGTCCTTACCTATAACCCAACATAATTGATCATGAACGTATCATGGAGCTTCGATTCGCGTAAAGAACGTTTTTGACTAAGCACGTTTAACACAACTCATGTTTTGAATAAGTGTGACACGTAATTTCTCCACCACACCTAAGCCCAGCCTTAACCCCAAACATAAACTTCAACTTAAACCAATCACCAATCACTAATCACCAGTCACCAGTCACCAGTCACCAAAGTGTTTTTCGTTAAGACACAAAAAAGGCGAACCTAGAGGCTCGCCTTCGAAAACAATGATAGAAAATCAACGTGACAAGATTAGTTAGCGATTGGAGACAGTAACTCTGGGTTTACGACTATATTTCTTACACCGTGGGCGTGATCTTCGTTAAAGTCATTACCTTCACACCAGCTACCCACTGTCGCGATATTTACTTTCGCGACTTGTGGTCTAACGCTCCATGTTACTTGGAAAGGTGAACCTTGCTCATTGTAACCAGGACCCGTTGTAAAGCCTGCGTATTGAATCGCTGAACCCGTATTTTGAGGAATATTTGGTGCTTGGTTTAAACCGTTCACTTTTGAATGTTTCGCTAATGCTTCAAAGTCGAGAGCTTTATCGTCATTAACTAATACATAGACTTGAGTTTCAACACGCAATTGTGGATTGGTAATCGCGTCGTTAAAACAAGCGCCCAGTGTTTCGCCCGGTTCGACTTGCGCCGTTGAATAAACATAGTGAACTTCAATGGTGTCCCCCGAATGCAAAGAACCATGATCGCTCGGACAAACCTTGCCCTCAAATGGTTTCAGCTCAGCTGAACTCAACTTGCCTGTGTATTTAAATCCACTCTGGAATCCCTTACCATCACCGTTGCCAGCGTATTGAGTAAACTCACCGCCTTTATGCTCAGCGTTCTTATGGAAGTGAATATTACATAAGTTCATTGCTGTTGAATCAGGGGCATCCGAAAACAGTCTGGTATTTGTTCCTTCTAATGAACCCAAATCTCGTGGGGCTTGCGGGCCAAAACCTTGCCCTTGGGTGTTTTCAGAAAGCTTAGCTCTTTGTTCTGCGATAACACCATCTGATACAGACTCATGGTTGGTGTCAGATGCATTTGCTTGAGCAGATAACATCACCACCGCGACGCTTAAAAAAACACTCTTATTCTTCATTTTTCTTCCCTAGAATATTGATAACTAAACCTAAACCGACTTAACAGCAAACATCTTACTATGCTCGTAAGTGAATATAAGACTTGTCTTTGTAAGATTAGATTTCATTGCTTACTTTGGGATGAGTATTAGAACCCTTGATGCATATAACAAGTCAAACAGGGTAAATTCGGCGAGTCCCTTCCAGAACTAATAATTTCCTATTTTCGTTAACCGTCGCCTGACTCAGCGCTCAGATAAGTGAGCACGATTCTTAGTTAGAACGGTGGCCAGATTTAGAAGATCAAAAAAGGCGAACCACTGGGCTCGCCTTCACGTTTCATTCTGTCTATTAGGTTGGCATTCTTGGTTAACGGTTTAACCGTTACCGGTGGCAAATATCCCAAACGTCATGACGTTCAAAGCATCTGTCACGCCCTCTAGTGATTTAATCACGGTCTTAGTCGGTTTATTATGACGAATAAAATAGCTTCCGATGCCTTTTTCACCGCCACTCTTAGCATCGCTTTCCGTTGTTTCTGTCGCTGCTACTTGAGAAGGCTGCACTGATTCTGGCTCTGCATTGGCGTGAGTTATCGTGTCATTATTTGAATCAAGGTTTGAGTTTGATTCATGATCGGTTATTGGTTGATGATTAACGAACGATTCATGGGAAGATTCAACGTTGGTCTCAGCACTTGTATCAGTTGCAACATCGATATTGCTCTCTTCTTCCAAGCTTTTCGACATTGCGTCTTCGTTGCTCAATGTATTCTCGTCTAGCTGATGATGACTCGTTGAAGAGCAAGCTGTTAAGAAAAACAGGCTAACGATGAATATGAGTAAGTTTCTCATCATAGTGATAAAGCACGAATTAATAAAACATCGTTCGATTGTAATTTATTTGGTTAACTACATCCAGCACCGAGCAGCGTAAAAGTGAAATGTCATGTACTTGAAGAGTAAAGAAAAGCGTACGATTGTAGGTCTAAAACTAATAATTCGAGACTTCAATCAGGTTGCCATCAGGATCTCGAATATAAACAGAGACAATGTTTCCCGTCGCACCAGTTCGCTGTACTGGTCCTTCTTCTATCGCGACGCCTTGCGCTTGGATATGTTCGGCGACTTCAGCAATTGGCATATTGGTAATAAAGCAGAGATCTGCACTACCGACCTGCACACGCCTCGCCTTTGGCTCGAACTCGCTACCACTGAGGTGTAAATTGATCTTCTGCGTTCCAAATGACAACGCCAACCTGCCCTCGCCAAATTTGATAGGCTTCATTCCAAGTACCCGTTGGTAAAAATCGACCGTAACTTGTAAATCTTTCACGGTTAATACCAAATGATCTAAATGACTGATTTCCAATTTAATCGTCCTTGTCTCGTCGTTACTAAATGTTGAATATTAAATGCTGAATAACGCTAAGTTACATACTCTAATGTTAGATTTACTAACACAAGATAAGCGTACATCTTCACTTCTCACTTTGAACGAATAAAGGGAGCACTGACTGCGCTCCCTTATCATAGGTATTACGTCACTTTAAACCGTTTTAACTAGTAACAAGCACCTTCAAATACCCAATACCAATAATTATCGAACGGATCTGCACCCCAATTGTCCGCCGATGCGGTGAATCGGTGGCCATAATATTGAACAGCCGCACCAGTAGGATAGTAGTAGTTTGGATTCCACTCTTGAAGGTTGTCACACAAGCCTTGTGGTTCTGGCTCAGGCTGAGGAGTTTCTATGTCAGCACTCACAGCAACATACGCATCCATCGAACCTTGAGTCCCAGCAGCCATCACGTATACGTCACTTCCCTGTATCCCACTAAAACCACAGTATTCACGGTTACCCTGATTGGTCGAAGAACAATCATAGTCATTGATCGTTGCTGCTCGACCGATTGCAACGTACATATCGACATCGCCGTAGCCATTATAAGTCTGAATCCACACTTCATCAGCCGGCGCGTTCTTAAGCACAAATTGTTGTTGATTCTCACTTTCGCCTTGTATGGGCGTTGGTGTATTGATCTCTAGCTCTACAACACTCGGAGTTGGCGGGTTAGGATTTGGCTGGCCCGCACCACAGTTTTGAACATCAATACCTACCTGACTAAACGCTGAACTTACAGCTGAGGTTTCATAACCAAGATCTTTAGCGGCTTTGCAGACACCGTCAGCACCTTGTTGAAAATCCGAGTTAGGTGTCCAGTAAAGCTGGTTAGCCGTCGCGTAGGCCTTAAACGCTTTTTTAATACCCCAGTTATTACTTGTCGACAAATAGTAGAACGCTTTATTAAAGACCCCTGAACTGTGGTGTACATCAATGCCGCTATAGTATTGGTTGACGTGGTCAATAGATATACCATCTTGGCTTGGTTGAATGAAGTAACGCATTGCATCACTATTTTTCATTACATGCTCGCCCATCTTCCAATTGAAGCTACCGTGCACAAATTCACTTAATGCGGCAGCGGCCACATCTGAGAAAGATTCATTCATACCGCCTGACATTCCACGATACTCAAGTCCGGAGTTTTGTTCAGTAAAACCGTGGCTCACCTCATGGGCAATTACATCCCATGTCGCTAACGGGTACATAGATTGGTCGCCATCACCAAATGTCATTTGGCGACCATCCCAAAATGCGTTCCCATAGTTTGAACCATAGTGAACACGCATCGTGAGTTTTTGCTTAATCGGACGTGTATTTAGCCAATCTTGGTACATGTCGAATACACGTTGTCCGAAATAATGAGCGTCATTCATCGGCGCATAAGCACCATTCACTGCGCGATAATTGTTAACGTTCACGCCATTGTTACCGTTACAACTAAACCGATGTATTTGTCCTGAACTCTGCTGATTGTTCATGTTCAGAGTGACAACATTCTGGCTGTCCATTTGGCAATTCGAGTTAACTTGAAATCCTCCAAATCCCGTATTTGAACCAAAGTAGTAACGACCGCTTTTCTCGTTTCCACCAGGCCCCTCAGCTTCAATGAAAGCAATGCCTTCCCACTGATCGAGTAACTCTCCCGATTTCGCATCAACAAGCGTAATTGGTCTTGAAGGCCCCATTCCTTTGGTTTGTAAGAAATCAATCTTGTAGATGAGGCGTGCTTGTTCCTGTTGATCAAGCCAGATAACAAGCTCGGTATTAGGGTCACGAATGGTCGCTGCTGCAATACCTTTGTGCTTTGATTTCGCAATTTCAACGGCTTGTTTAGCGTTAATCAGCGGTAGTGTTGAACCAATATCAGACTCGATGCCTGTTAAGACTTGGCCATCAACGGCTGTTGCAATACCTTGCTTAGAAAGATCCACGACCACAGATTGTCCGTAGACAGGTACTCCATAATGGAATTGCTTCTTACGTAACAGCGTTGTTGTATCTATGTTGACTTGGGTTATATCTTGATAAGAAAGCGGCTCGCTTACGGCTGTAAACCCTTGTTTTGTATTATTAAACACTTTAGACAAGTCAACTTTTGAATAGTCGACAACGTTGGCAGCTTGAGACGTGAAAGCTATCGGAAATAGCATTAGTAAATGTGTACTACGCATACATCACCTTTATAATTATGTTTTATAAATTCATCAACTCGATGAGCGCACATCTTAACGATAGATATTACACATAATAAAATTAACTTAGTTGCATATGCGATGTTAATTCAAAACATAATTAATGAAGGGTAGCTAATTGAGACATACAGTCAGAAAAATAAATGAAATCTGATGGTTAGTTAAATTTACTACTGGATAGTTTCGATAGATAGCATGCTTTCAGATCACCTCCTTTCTCATCAAACGAGAACCCAAAGACGCTAAATCGTCCGAGCATGACTTTGGGTTCAAAATAGTTCTCAAATTTACAAAATATTCAAACCAAAGACGCCTTTTACGTCGAACAATACCTTTTGCGTTCTTTCCCTACCGACTTCGCTACCATTTCGCAAAATATCGATCAGCTGCGCTTTGTCATCCAGTAACTCAGCTCTTCTTTCACGAATAGGACGAAGCATCTCTTGTAAGCACTCTTCCAATACTTTCTTAGTTTGTCCATCGCCTAGCCCACCTCTTTGGTAATGCTCTTTTAGTTGACTGACATAGTTAGCGTCACTGTGAAAAGCATCAAGATAAGTGAACACGATATTCCCTTCTACCTTGCCTGGGTCTTCAATTCGTAGATGATTTGGATCGGTATACATGGATTTAACGGCAGCTCTGATCTCTTTCTCTGTTGCACCCAAATTGATGGCGTTGCCCATCGATTTAGACATCTTACTTTTACCATCAGTACTAGGGAGGCGAGATGCATTGCTGAGAAGCGGCCTACATTCATTTAAGATTGGTTTACCAGCAAGCGAGTTAACCTTTCTTACTATCTCATTGGTTTGTTCCAACATCGGCAATTGATCATCGCCAACAGGCACTAAAGTCGCGTTAAAAGCAGTAATGTCTGCCGCCTGTGATATGGGATAAGTGAGGAAGCCTGCTGGAATAGAGCGACCAAACTCCTTGTTCTGAATTTCGCTTTTGACCGTTGGATTGCGTTCAAAGCGAGCGATAGAAACAAGATTGCTGTAGAACATGGTGAGCTCAGCTAACACCGGCAACTGTGATTGCAGACAAATCGTGGTCTTGGTCGGGTCGATACCCACCGCAAGATAGTCAGCGACTACATTGAGAATGTTGGAAGAAACCTTCGAAGGATTATGGGCGTTGTCGGTAAGCCCTTGCATGTCAGCGACCAATATCGTTTGGTCGTGAATATGCTGCAAAGAGACTCTTTGTTTAAGTGAACCGACGTAATGACCCAAATGCAAAGGCCCAGTAGCTCTATCGCCAGTCAGAATAATTTCTGGCTTGTTGGTATTGTTCTTACTGCCAATATTATTGCTGTCGGTATGGCTGTTTGAGTTGGTATTCATGGTGTATCTCCAAGTTAAAAGGCTACTGGAGATAAAAAGAGGCGACATTTTTGATGACATTCTTAGCTACCGTCCAGCAGCTAAAGAATGTAAGTATTCCGTGCTGCTCTATTGAGAGCACCACCAAAAGAAAATTGAAGTTGAAGTTGAAGCAGAATTAAATTTCATGGTTAAAACCTATCAACAATACAGACGAGCGACAACTGTTATTTACGCGCGCTAAGAAAATAGGTTTAAGATTAACGGTTTATAGGCTTAATCTTTACTGGAACACAGTTCAGTGATTCGGTCACACATAGCTTGGTTGACTGTGAAGTGGGTGTTGAGGAACGCTAATTGGGCAAGTGCCGATTCAGCCGTGCGCTCGTAACCTTGGATAAAGGTTGGTAGCAATTGAGCAAACTTAGGAAAGCGCGCTTCTAGTCTTCTATCCGACATAAACTCATCGACAAATTCAGGCTCAGAATGTTCAGTTTGATCCACAAGATCGATCAAACGATCAAGTGCGTAAGATTGAACGAACCGACTGCCCGACAGCTTTTCGCCTCGGTTATGACGAGACATACCCACATAAAGATTGGTTAATGCTTCGCCTATGATCCACTCTTGCGAATTAGCTTCTGCCGCCCTTTTTTGTGGTGGGATACAGCACTGAGTATCAAATTCAGGTTGCTGCCAAACAATGCGCCCTTCAGCAAATGGAATATGCGCTAACTCGTGGGGTTCAAACACCGCAAATTCGCAAAAGATTCCGTCAGCGTATAGGACTTTATAGCCATCGACGGTATTTCTCACCGCGTAGTCGATTGGGTGAATGTCTGATAGCCAATGTAAGCTGTCTAAGAAATATTGCTTGTGCCCTGTTTGTACTATCGCGAAAAAATCGACATCTGAATACTGATCAAGTCGTTCTGTTTCAATACCTACGGAGCCCAATCCCAGTAAAGCATGAGCCTTACCTGATGCTTCCAAAGACTCCCCAATCGCATCTAAACGCTGTAGTAATTTTTCTGGTGTGTTTATGTGTCTTGTCTGCATCACTTTATCCGTCTGCATTGCTAAATCCCTATCAAGTTGAATGCCACTCAACCTAACTGATAGTTAGAACATCTAAGAAGCCTAATTTATAAAATATGTGTTTCGGGTAACGATCTGCGCAAGTTATTGTTTGAATAACGACTGGATTTAGGAGTAAAAAAGAGTGCGTTCAACCGATAAACAGCACTCTTCTATCATGGCTTATCTTTTAACCGCTGATATTTACAACAGCTTATACTTATAAACACCTAGTTTACAAACAGCTAGCTTATAAACGCTTTAGGGCTAAACCGACGATTTTTCCAAGTAAGCGGCCATTTCTTCTTTCGGCACCATGCCTCCGCCAGTCGCCCACACAAGATGCGTTGCATTCGCTAGCGTCGGCTCATCAATATCGAGGCGATCAAGATATTCTCTATTCTGCTCAACATGAATCACACCCGGCATGCCTGCGAGTGCTGAAGGCTCAAGTTGAATACCCTCTGCTTGGTTCAGTTCGCCTAGCAATTGATACATACGTTCATCGGTTAATGTGTAATAACCATCAAGCAAGCGCTCCATCGCGCGCCCCACGAAACCTGAAGCCCGACCCACCGCCAAGCCGTCTGCGGCGGTGAGGTTATCGATACCAAGATCTTGCACCGCAATCTCATCATGCAATCCCGTATGAACACCGAGCAACATGCAAGGCGAATGGGTCGGCTCAGCAAAAATACAATGCACGTGATCACCAAAAGCCATTTTCAAGCCAAATGCTACACCACCGGGGCCGCCACCCACACCACAAGGCAAGTAAACAAACAAAGGATGCTGTTCATTAACCACAATCCCCTGTTGCTCGAATTGCTTCTTGAGCCTTTCTCCAGCCACAGAGTAACCAAGGAACAGTGTTTGTGAGTTTTCATCATCAATGAAGAAACAGCGCGGATCTTGCTCCGCTTCTTTCCGTCCTTGTTCTACTGCAACGCCATAATCTTGTTGATACTCGACCACGTTAACACCGTGCTCTCGCAGTTTACTTTTCTTCCAAGCTCTCGCGTCTGCCGACATATGAACGGATACTGTAAAACCTAGCTTGGCACTCATTATGCCAATCGACATTCCTAAGTTACCCGTGGATCCTACCGCAATGCTGTATTGTCGGAAGAAGTCACGAAATTCAGGTTCGAGCAACTTACTGTAGTCATCGCTCTCACACAGTAACCCCGCTTCAATCGCTAGCTTCTCGGCATGCGTTAGTACTTCATAGATACCACCGCGCGCTTTGATTGAACCTGAAATCGGTAAATGGCTGTCTTTCTTCATCATCAAACGCCCTTTTATTGGCTGCTGATAATGAGCTTCTAATGCTAACTTCATTGCAGGGATATCGATAAGCTCAGATTCGATGATGCCATTCATCACATGAGTTTCAGGGAATGCCTTCACCAGATAAGGGCCAAACCTTTGTAACCTCAAACTCGCATCATGAATATCTTGTTCGCTTAATCCCACATAAGGCAAACCGCGCTCCAGAGTCGTCACATTTGGGTTAAACCAAACCACCTCTTCCAATGCAATCAATTGTTGAAGTAATGGGAAATCTGAGATGAGTTTATGGACATTCAATATGGTCATGGATTACCTTTTTTGGTAAAGCGCGCGCGACGCTGGTTCAGTCATTAGTAAACCTATTTAAACGGTATTTGTGTAATCATTCAATGATCTGTAGGCTAGCCTGTCTTCTCATAAGCAAACAGTAGAACAACCTATGAGCGCCTCTCTTCGTAATAGCATTTTCGTCATGTTAGGGATTCTATTCCTAGCACTTAACCTTCGTGGGCCTTTTACGAGCTTGGCTCCTGTGCTTTCTCAGGTTATGGAAGGCCTCAACCTTACGTCGTCGGCTGCTGGATTCTTAACAGCTTTGCCACTGTTAACTTTTGCCTTATTTTCACCATTAGTCACCAAGATATCTCAACGAATTGGTCTAGAACCTAGCCTGCTCTTAGGCTTAGTTTTGATCACTACGGGTATTACACTGCGCTCTTTTGGAGCAATTCCGACGTTATACATCGGCACAGTAATGATTGGACTTGGTATCGCGATTGGTAACGTGTTGTTGCCCGTTGTAGTGAAAATTAGCTTCCCTACTCGTATTGCGACAGTCACTTCTTTGTACATTTTTACGATGGGCATCGGTTCGACGTTAGGCTCAAGTTTGATGGTGCCGTTTTCAAATCTAACCTTATTTACGATCACGGGTTGGCAATTAGCACTGTTAATGAACCTAATATTCCCAATATTAGCTTTGATGATCTGGTTGCCTAAAATCAGAAAACGCTCTTCTTCATCGACCAATAACAAGCATCAAGAAAAGCCAGTTCCGATGAAGAAGATGATCAAGAGTGGCGTTGCATGGCAAGTGACACTAGCTCTTGGGCTTAACTCATTTACCTTCTATTCTTTGGCAGGCTGGCTTCCACAGATCTTGAACGACCTTGGCTACAGCGAAATCGATGCGGGTTATATCTACGGATTTCTACAATTTTCGACTATGGTTCCGGGATTGCTTTTACTGCCGTTCTTAGGTAAAAGCGATAACCAACAATGGCTCATTACGCTTTGTACTTCGAGTGTATTTATTGGATTGATTGGGCTGCTGTATTTGCCTGAGTTTGCGATCTTTTGGGTGGGACTGTTTGGATTAGCCAACTGCTCGACGTTTATTATTGCGCTCTCTTTTGTCGGCTTACGTACAGCGAATAGCAGCCAAGCCGCATCGCTGTCGGGTATGGCTCAAGGAATTGGTTATGCTTTAGCAGCAACAGGCCCAACGCTGGTGGGTAAGCTTCATGCTCAAACCGACTCTTGGAGCGTTCCCATTCTGCTGATCGCATCTGTTGCATTTGCGTGCACGATTTTCGCGGCATTGGCAGCACGAGACAAAAAAGTGAGCGTTTAGGACAAACAGAATGGTCATGGCGTGGCGACTTTATTGCTCGCGACTGTATTGCTGACGACGGTTTTGATGTATTCACTTGGCGACAAACCAAACTTCCCTTTAAAGCGCTGACAAAAACGCCCTTCCGATTGATAACCGCAAGACTGAGCCAACATCGCCACATTCTGCTGTCCGTTTTGCATCAGATAAAGCGCATGACTCAACCGAACTTCAGCCAAAACCTCTCGATATTGCATGCCTTCAAGTTTCAATTTTCGGATAAGCGTGGCGCGGCTCATCGCAAAGCGCTCTGCTACCGACTCTAACGGATGTTTCTCGTCCGGTGAATGTGAAAGGTAATGGCTGAGCTTTTGGCTAAAAGAGACGTTGGCACTGACAAACAATCGATGCAACACCCCTTTTTCGGCTAATTGCTGGTATAAGCCCTGCAACCAAAACTGCTGGGTCTCTTTACTCATGCTTTGTCTATCAAAGGAAAACAGAGCATTGAGTGAATCTTGTAAGCTACGATCCGCTTGTACTTTAGGCAGCCCCAGATCATTCGAGCGTTCCTCACTTAAATCAAGCATCGCCTGAGAAGGTTGGAATTGAAAGCTGAACACTCGTGATAAGAAGCGCCCTTTGTGGGGCATATTCTCAAAGCTTAATGACGCTGATGCCTCACACAATAACAGCTCAGAATGTGAGAGTTCGGCCGCTGAGTCTTTCCAAAACAGGCGCTTACTACCTGTAATGATCTGAATGACACTAGGAGATAGAATCCTCACATTGCGCAGTTTTTGTAACTGCTCTGCACGAAAGATCGTCACTTGATATTGATGATTCATCTCATCCCCTTGTTTACTTGTTATCAACGACCAGCTATCGCATCAATAACTGGTCGCTTTATTAGCTTGTGTCAATTACTAACGTGTATAAAGCTATTAACGTGTGTAAGTTGTAGTCAGTTTCGCTTTGCCTAAAGCCATGCTGTTTAACGTGAATCCAACCACAGCCGACGGCGTGTTTTCGTCTAGGTTGAGCTTATCCGTTGGCAATGCCCAAACCGTGAATTGATAACGGTGCATACCATCTTTCTCAGGAGGACAAGCACCACCGAAACCTACCGCTCCATAATCGATACGGCCTTCTTTGCCACCCACTTTAGAGATATCGACACCACGAGGTAGCTCGCTCACTGTTGCTGGAATATCAAACGCGACCCAGTGCCAGAAACCACTTTCAGTTGGTGCATCTGGATCATAGGCCGTGATTGCAAAGCTTTTGGTTCCTGCTGGAGCATCTTTCCACATCAACTGCGGTGACAAGTTCTCGCCATCACAGCCCCAACTTGAATATTCAAACGTCTTCGCCATTGGGTGACCTTCTTGAATATCATTACTCGTTAATTCGAATGCCTGAGCCGAGCCCGCTGTTAAGATACTAAGTGCCAATACTGATTTAATGAGTGTTTTCATGGTGGTTCCTCTGATTAGGTATGAGCCCAGTATAGTCCCCTCCATCCGCCCAATGATAACAATAAGTACATAATTACCTAGTTTAATCCATTCAAATGATACTTACTGTATTTTCAATTTATTATTTTAAAACATGACCCACTCGACAATTTGTTGTTAAAGGAACACTTGTTGACATTCAGGTTACAAATCACGTCCAAAACTCTTTAGACTCGCCCCACGACTTTTAACGAGAATGATTGGATGCGCAGGTTTACCTTAGCCCTTGGCTTGATCTTTTGGCTCCCAACTCTAGCCAATGCCCAAAGTTTGCAAGACAAGTGGCAAACCCTGTATCAACTGAGCTGGCAATCATCCCCAATCCTAGTATCTCAACAAGAGTTGGCTCAGTATCCGAAAGTTCTGCTTCATGAACGTAGCCGCTATCCTGATTTCAACCAATTCAGTTGGGACGACATCGCAGCGTTAGCGTCAATACAAGATCACTGCCGAGCGATTGAAAGCAATAACCCTTCATTAGATGACGCCATCGAGTTTGAGCTCGCTTTGTGTCAGCAACAAGCATTGGATTCCATTTGGTTTGCAGCACACTCCAAACGACACCCTGCAGGTGGCAGTTTTGCTGATCGTTATTTAGCCGCTTACCCAGATGTGACCGAGCAGATACGCCCATTTTTGAGTCTTACCAACCCTCAGCACCCTTTATATAACAAGCTAGAAAACCTAAGTGCACAAGGCAGAGAAGCACTGCTCAGTGGATACCGAGCTTGGCAACAGGACGATGTGCTTTGGTTAAGTGGCGAGCAAGGCTGGAAAGCCATTCCCTTAGATGTTTGGCAACCTATTGCAGAGCGGCAAGAGGTATCTTTGACGGGTGAAACCTGTACTTTTCGTTACAGCAACGTGTGCTTAAGCGAGCCTAGCAATGACAATCTGATCATGAAAACCTTGATCTTTACATTGCTGTTAACGTTGCTTTCCGGACTCGGTAGAGTCTTATACCTAAGAACAAAACAACGAAAAGAGAGGCAGTTCGTTTTACAGCTTCTTACTCATGAACTGCGCACGCCAATTACTAGCCTAGGTCTAACCGTCGAGATGTTTAGAAATCGCTACGATGACTTTTCTGATGAAACTCAAAATGCGGTTTGGCGTTTAATCTCTGACTATCAAAGGCTCTCTCAACTCACCGAAAACAGCAAAGTGTATCTAAGTTCGGAGCAGTCGGAGCCTTTGTTGAAGCAAAATGCATCATTAGAAGAGTGGCTCGATCATGTCTGTGAGAAGCACAATATCGAGTATCAATGTGATTCAAGTGATGCTGAACTTAACCTACCGTATTACTGGCTAACCATCTGCTTAGATAACTTGATTAAGAACGCTAAACAGCACGGTATAGGTGAGGTTTTGGTCAAGGTAGAACTCGCTGATAAGCTCAGGATTGAGGTGCAAGACGAAGGTCACTTCCCTTCTTTTCTGCAACGGTTTGTATCTCGAGCAACACCGAATATCAATCACAGACAAGACAACATGGGCATTGGCCTCACTATTGTCGAACACTTGATGAAACAAGCGAATGGCCGTCTCATTATTCTTCGTAACCCAACCCGATGTATTTTGGAAATAGCTTATGAACACCCTACTGCTGATTGAAGACGACCATCTACTTGGACAAGGCCTCGTCAGCTTCTTTGAGTCCAATGGTTACCCATGCCTTTGGGCGATGGATTCAGAGAGTGCCAGTAAGCAATGGTTCCGCGCCGATCTAGTGATACTGGATCGACAACTCGAAGACGGTGACAGCTTGCGACACCTGCCGAATTGGCTACTCCTCAAAGCGCTTCCTGTGATTGTGTTAACGGCTAAAGTGGAAGTCCAGCAACGCGTAGAAGGCTTAATGGCAGGTGCCAAAGATTACGTCACTAAACCTTTCTCAAACGAGGAGTTGCTTGCTCGAGTCATTACCCAACTTCGTCCGTTAGGGGTGAGCCAACTAAATTACGCCAACATTGAAGTCCGCTTGTCTGAACGAATCGCTTATTTGGATGATAGCCCGATCACGTTAAAACCTAAAGAGTTCCAGTTATTGGTCTTGTTTATTCAGAACCAAAGTCGTGTGTTTCATCGTGATGAGTTACTCAATAAGATTTGGGGTTATCAAGCCTTTCCAAGTACCCGAACCGTGGACAACCACATACTGCGGTTACGTCAAAAGCTACCAACGCTGAATCTAGAAACGCATCGTGGAGTTGGTTATCGTTTGGCTGGGGAATCACAATGAAAGTAAGATCTCTAACAGCACTGTTCTGCGCATTGTCCTTTGCGTGTAATGCGGCATGGTTTACAGACACGCCATTGCAACATACGTATCAATCTCTACTTGATGAACAACCTCAAGTTGCGTGGCAAGAGCTTCAAATCGCACTCGATCAACAAACACTTGATAGTGAGCTTTGGTTGCCAGTTAAACAAGAGATACTGAGCCAAACTCAATGCGGAACTTCACTAAGACAAGACACTGAAACGAAACATCACATTCAAGTTAGCTTCATTCGACGTTACGGCCTGTCATCGCAAGGTTATCAAATCAAAGTCGCTGCAGAACAACTCAGTGAAGACATGAAAATCCAAACACAACCTATCTCTCTGGTTTCCCCAAGAGGTAAAATCCTTCTCGATGGACAACTCGCTTCTAACAATGAGTATCAAGAGATTGAGACCAGTGAAATGTTTATCAAACCCGAATCTGGTGTTTATCAACTAAAGATAGGTTCAAACCACTATCCTATTGTTGTCGCTTTAGACAACAGCAAGCGATGGTTAACACTCGAAAGTAAACTCAGCGAACCACATATCGTGATCACGCCACCGAAGGTGATCGACAACTGCCCTAACGCCAATGTGAGTTGGCAATGGTTCGATGAGAACTACAACCTGTTAGGCTACAAAGTGCCAATCAAGACAGCGCAAGCACCCGTTCCCACAGAAAGCCCGCTAGGGACTAATGCCAAACATTTGAGTGCCTCGGTTGAAATGTTTGAATACCAAGGCGCGATTGAAGTCCAATATGTACAGCGTGTCGCGGTGCCTTTCTAATGGAGTGCTTTCAGAAGAAGATTAGAAACTAGGTAATGCAGAAAATAGAGACATATAGGTGACAAAGCACTAGCGCTACTTGGGTGTAATAACCGTACTTACCCTTTACGGAATCTAGATATGCTCAGCGTACGTCACCCACTCAATCTTTCTACTTGTGCCATTGTAGCTTTAACAACAGCTTGTCTGTTTTCATCCAATACACAAGCGAGCCAAATAACGCTAACCAGTAATAGCAGCGTTAGCGCTAACACCAGTAACAACAATACAGTCTCTATTTCATCGAATACTTTAGAGATAGATTGGAACGGCTTAAGCGTTAACAGCGGCGCTCTCACCGTTGATAACCAACCACAGAAAGTGACCAATCTAGTCATTGGTCTTTCCGATAAAACTAACTCAGCAAAGACTGCAACTTGGACCTTAGTACCTAGTGGGATAAACATTGAGGCAGAGCTAAATCAAGATCAACTCACTTTTCAGTTCAGCTTCCCTTCAAATATGCAGGTGAAACGTAACCAGCCCGTAGAGTTGGCGTGGTTCGATCTTGCAGAAAAACAAACTCAGACCCTATTTCTTCCTTTTAGCGAAGGCATGCGTGTCCCTACAGATAACAAGCTTTGGGGTAGTTATCTAGTCGACAACCATTCTGGAAGCAACACCACTCAAGACCTAAAGATACCTTTTTGGACAGCACAACAGAACGACCACTTAATTAGCTATCAGATGATTAATGCAAGCAACAATCAACTGCTCTTTTCAGATGCATCCTCTAATGCTTCCTCAAATACAAAGACCAAAATTGATATGAAGGCATCACACCAATTTACGATGCTCAATCAGTCACAGCCTTTTATTGTTCGTATCACCCTCGGAGACTCGTGGTTAGATGGTGCCAAACAGTACCGAGATTGGCGCATCAATAATGACCAGTCTGAAACACTTGTAGCAAAGCAAAAGCGCAATCCAGATGTGAGTAAGTTGATCGGCGCGAGCCACGTTTATTTGTTTGGTAAAGATCCATTAAGCGTCCAGAATGTGAGCGACTGGTGGGGATTGAAAACATGGTATCTAGAGAGGTCTAAACTCAGCATTTCTGCGGAAGCGAAAAGAGAGCTGTCGTCACTGTCTAAGGGTAAAGATTGGTTCAGTCAGTATCACAAACAACTATTGTTGGACTCTATTAGCCAGTCATTGCAGGTGTTATATCCTGTTGGTAATCCGACACTCGAAAACAACACGATTAAAGCTCAATACGTGGCAGCGCAGAATAAGAAGAACTGGTTGCTAGAGCACGCTTCCCCTTACCTAAACTCGTCAGACACTTGGGGACAAGCGTTGTCTTCAGACATGGTCACCAACCTAAATAAGGCAGGCTTAAACAAACTGTGGCTAGGATTCGATAATTGGATGCCAGCATTCTATCAACCTAACGCCGTGGCTATGGCAAAACAGTCCGGATATCTAGTCGGTACTTACGATTCCTACAACACAGCCATTCCTGAGAAGCTCAATGACAACTGGCTAACCGCTCAATTACCAGAGCCAATGCGTCAAAGTTGTGCCATTGAACTAGCGGATGGGAGTTTGAAAAAAGGATTTCGTGGAAACGGCTTTTACTTAAACCCGAATTGCCATTTAGAATACGTAAAACAACGCGCTCAAGACATTATGAGATTCGGCAACTTCAACAGCTTGTTCTTAGATGTTGATGCGACGGCCATGGCACGTGAGGACTACCGCGATAACACCAGTGAGTCGGATATACTTTCTGCCTTCAATAACCGAATGCAGTGGCTTAGCGAGCAACCATCGTTAGTATTAGGATCTGAAGATGGCAACAGCCTAACAACAAAAGGCATCGCGTTTGCGCACGGCTTAGAAACGGTTGGTTTTGGCTGGACAGATAAAGACATGCAAGAGAATCGCCAATCTCCCTATTACTTAGGTCGTTGGTACCCAGACCACAAGCCTGACTTCTTCTTTAAACCCGCCGAGGTTAAAGAGCCCTACAAGTCGCTACTGTTTTCGCCACAATATCGAATCCCGTTATACCAAGCCGTTTTCCACGATGAAGTGATCAATACGCACCATTGGCACTCAGACAGCCTTAAATTCACTAATGTACAAGCAGAACGTGACTTAATCGCCATGCTGTACAACACACCCCCGATAGTTCACTTAACTAGAGATGAAGCGTTATCAAGTTCAAGCCCAAGGGTCAAAGCACTCAAACACTATCAAGATGGCTTTGAACCAATGCACGAACAGTTATGGGATAAACAGTTGGTCGATTTCGACTGGTTAGATAAGAACGGCGATGTTCAACAAACCGAGTTCAGTGACAGGAGTAAGATCATAGCCAACTTCTCCAACAAGGCATTTCGTCACAACGGTATCGATATTGCTGCCTTATCGGTCAAAGCTATATTAGTGAATGGACAAGTCGTCGACTGGCAGCCCAATCATAGTTAGCTTCAATACGGTTTAGACAAAAACGAATAATAGGAAGCTTAAGCACTTATTTAACCGCTAATGTTCAGCCCGTTACTTGTGCTTCCTATTTTGAAAGGCAGTCAGTAGATAGTCGATAAAGACCTTCTTACGTTTGGGCATCAACTGCCTGTCTGCATACACTAGGCTTACTGAAACTTCTGGCATCTCATATTCAGGTAACAAACGAATCAGCTTACCTGTCTTGAAGTGTTCCCGACAAATGAATTCAGGAAGCACCGCCAAGCCGAGCCCATCCACACACGCTGTTAGGCATGCCGTGATGGTATTCACCCGCAACTGACACGGTAGATCGATCAAAATCGACTCTCCGCCTTCTAATTGCAAATGCCACTTGGGTAAACGCGCCGCCTTGTTCACCACCTCAATCATTCTGAATGGCGGTTTAAGATCATCGGGTGAAGAGATTTCACCGAACTGTTCTAAATACTCAGGGCTGGCTACCAATACACGCTTCGATGTTGTGAGGTAGCGAGAAACCAAGCTCGAGTCCACTAGCTCACCAATTTGTGCGTAAAGATCGATCCCCTCCGCAATGATGTCGACTTCTCGATTCGACAGTTCTAAGTTCAAAGTCACGTTTGGGTGCTCTTTTAGGAAACTGTGGATGTATGTGGCTAATACTTGATGTCCCAATTCGACAGGCAACACAACATTCAACTGCCCTCGGATCAAATCCTGATTGGCAGAAACCTCTAACTCAGCTTGGTTCATGATCTCTTGCATCTGCATGCTCGACTGATAAAAGCGCTCACCCTCTGGCGTTAAAACTAAACTTCGTGTCGAACGAGTGATCAACCTCACACCTAGGTGCTGCTCGAGCTCGTCAAGCTTTCGGCTGACGGTCGACTTGGTCATGTTCAATGCTTCAGCTGCGTGCGTGAAACTCCCACAATCAACAACTTGTGTAAAAACAGTCACAGCATTTAAGTCCATCGTACTTCTCCCAAAGCTATATTAGTAAGATTTTTGCAACAGTGTTTCCCTTTTTTCCTATCTTATCAATCAATCGAATTCACTTACAATTCGTTACATCTAAATAAAAACAAAATGAGAAATAAAAAATGACAGAGAACAACAACGCTTCGCAATCAGTAAGCACAAAAAAACGTAAAAAAGCCCCGCTTATTGCTACTGCGATCATGCTGTCATTAGGTCTAGCTGGCGCCGGATATTGGTACGGCTATGGCCAATACTTCGAATCTACCGACAATGCCTACCTACAAGGCGACATCACGAATATAAGCCCGAAGGTGTCGGGTTATATTGTTAAGTCTTACGTGAGTGATAACCAATCGGTTAAACAAGGTGACTTGTTGGTTCAAATCGATGATCGTGATTACCAATCTGCACTTGCTCAGGCGAATGCGCATTTAAGCGTCGTTCAATCAAGCGTACACAACCTTATCGCTAAACAAACGTTACAACGTAGCCAAATAAATCAAGCCGAGAGCCGTGTTGATTCCGCACAAGCTGAATACGAGCGTGCAATCCAACAAGTCGTGCGTTCTCGTAGCTTATTAAAGCGTAACTATGCTTCGCAAGATGAAGTCGACAGCATGGTCGCACAACAAAAAGTCACCCAAGCAGAACTTGAAGAAGCAAAAGCAAACCTCGTCGCAAGTAATGATCAGCTAATCGTGATTGCGAGTGAAATCGAACAAGCAAACGCATCCGTGACTGAAGCTCAAGCACAAAGAGATCAAGCACAACTTAACCTTGATTACACCAAAGTTTACGCGCCAACAGATGGCGTGATTGGTAAACGTAGCGTCCGTGAAGGCTTGCTGATTCAAGCAGGCGCACCACTTATGAGCTTGGTACCAAACAACCAAGTGTGGATTGAAGCTAACTTCAAAGAAACACAGCTAAGCGGCATTCACAAAGGCCAAACGGTAGAAGTCGAACTGGATGCCTTTCCGGGACAACCACTCGAAGGCGTTGTCGACAGCTTCTCCCCTGCCACTGGTGCAAAGTTTGCGCTACTGCCGCCAGAAAACGCGACAGGTAACTTCACTAAAATCGTTCAACGTGTACCGGTGAAAATCATCATTCCAGATCAGCAAGAATTGAAAGGTCGACTGCTTCCTGGTTTGTCTGTGGTAGCGACCATCGATAAACGAGGCTAGACCATGAGTAACGCTGGTGTTGTCACCCACACTAATGATGATGGCGAGGTTTCAAGACGTCATTGGATCGCCCTATTTGGCGGTTTGATTGGCGCGTTTATGGCGATTTTGGATATTCAGATCACCAACTCGTCTCTCAAAGATATTCAAGGCGCGCTGTCTGCCACCTTAGATGAAAGTTCGTGGATCTCTACGTCTTATCTAGTCGCAGAGATGATTGCTATTCCACTCAGTGGTTGGCTTTCCAAAGCACTCGGTAAACGCCGTTATATCACGTGGACGACGGCCATTTTCACCATTTCATCTTTGTTGTGTTCGTTTTCTTGGAACATGACCTCGATGATCGTGTTCCGAGCGATGCAAGGCTTCAGTGGTGGCGCTTTAATCCCGCTTGCTTTCTCGTTAGTGATTCAGTTATTGCCTGTTAACAAACGTGCCGTGGGTATGGCACTGTTTGGCGTAACCGCGACCTTTGCTCCATCGATCGGCCCAACATTTGGTGGTTGGCTGACGGAGAACTTTTCATGGCACTATATTTTCTACATCAATATTCCGCCCGCTTTGCTTGTGATCACCATGATCCGATATGGCTTGGATGATGAAAAGCTCGACCTTGGCACCCTGAAAAAAGCGGACTGGTTTGGTATTGCCACCATGGCGTTAGGGCTAGGTTGTTTGGAAGTGGTACTAGAAGAAGGTAACCGTGAAGAGTGGTTCAGTTCGAGCTTTATTATTGGCTTGAGTATCGTGTCGGCGGTGAGTTTGGTTTATTTCGTTATAAACGAACTCCAACACAAAAAGCCATTGGTTAACCTGCGGCTATTGCGGGATGGGCAGTTTGCTATGTCCTGTATCGCCTATTTGATTTTGGGGATGGCGTTGCTTGGCTCTATCTATGTGCTGCCGATGTATCTCACTCAAATTCAGCAATATAACGCGATGGAAATTGGTGAAGTACTAATGTGGATGGGTTTCCCACAGCTTCTGATATTCCCAATTGTGCCCAAGCTAACACAGATAATTAAGCCTAAGTACTTGGTGACCTTTGGCTTCGCAATGTTCGGTTTCAGTTGTTACGTGAATACGCACATGACAATCGATTTTGGTGGGCAACAGCTGATTTTGTCTATGGTTCTGCGTGCTATCGGTAGCCCATTTATTATGGTTCCGCTGTCTTTGGTTGCCATGAAAAACATCAGTAAAATGGATACACCAGATGCATCAACGTTAACCAACGTGATGCGAAACTTAGGTGGTGCTTTCAGCATCGCGATTATCGCTACGCTATTGGATAACAAAACCCGTGAGCACTTAGCACACATCAAGGAGTCGTTGCCTTCTGTGAGTCAACTTGGTTGGCAGACGCTTCAGCAACAACAAGCGTTTTTCATTCAATCAGGAAGTGATGCCGCAACGGCGATGCAACAAGCGCAAGCAAGCTTACTTGGTACAATGCAACGTGACGCTGCCATCATGGCTTACAACGATGTGTTCTTAATGATGACGGCGTTCTTGGCTCTAGCGGCAGTATTGATTTTTAACATGCGTGATTAGCGCTAGTTTTTTAGTTAGTAAAGCTTCAAAAAAGGCTACATTTCGGATAAAAAATCGAGTAAAAAAACAGAGAGGTAAGCTTATCGGCTTACCTCTTTTTTATTTCTAAAACACGGATAACCCCACAAAAATAAGGTAAACGCAGCCTGCGTTTGAAGGCTTTCATAAATGTTATCGAATACTCTTTAATTACCAATAGTTTATTGAGTGTTTGTATGTGATATAGGCACCTTGACAATGTGCAACCTGACACCTAAATTAAACATAACATTTGGTATTGAGGAAAATGGATTTGACCTTACCAACAGACCTGCGGGTTTTGATTGTCGACGACTCTAAGAGCGCAACAATACTTATTAAGCAGCAACTCTCGAGCTTGGGCATTTCACATGATTGCATCTTTATTGCGACCGATTATCGACAAGCCATCAAGGCGGTCGAGACGCACTCATTTCATGTACTCCTCATCGATTACCACTTAGAACAATCCTTCACGGGGTTTGAGCTTTTGGGGATCCTCTATCGAAACAGGCTCATCGATCATACAGTCGCCACGATTCTTGTTTCTGGGGATATGCGTCAGGAAACCGTATTGACGGCCCTTTCTGGCGAAGCACATCACTTTGTTTCTAAACCGATCAATACTCAATCTTTAGGCAAGAAGATTCAAAGTGCTGTGTCCGTTTCGAAGAAACTCACCCAACTGAATGACTTATATCCGATCACTAATTTGGAACGATTGACACAAGCGTTAGCGATCTCCCCTAATGGCAATAGCGTTCAGTTTGAAGCGACATTGATTGAACACTTAATTGGAGGCAAAGAATGGGATTTGCTTTCAAGCACAATCGACAACTCGAACACGAAAATGCACCCGACCAAATTAGTCGCAGAGGCATTAATTCTAGACAGCTTGGGTAAACCGAACCTAGCCATAGAAAAGCTCCACAATTACCTGATTGCTCAGCCGTTGTCATTAAACGTTATTGATTGTTTAAGCTGCATTTATGAAAAACATAATATGTTACTGCCCGCGCTTAAACTGGCCATAAGAGCGTTTGAAATGACGCCTAGCATCAGTCACCGTGCGATAAGAGCAATCGACTTGGCAGAAAACGTCGACAACACCCTGATGCTTATCAAGCTTGGTGAGATGTACGCGACGCATATATCGTCTGCCGACATTGATATTATTCATTCCATTAGCGCTCACTTCAGTTCACTAAAGGCGACCTACCAACGTGAGACACAATTAAAGTACAAACGCATTCTGCTGGAACATGCTAATCAATTCACAGAGTTGGTAAACCTCAAACTTCCGGTAAAACAACAGCAACAAGTTCTGGCCAGCCTTGCCCTATTTCAAAGTAATATTTTACTCATTGAGAACAGCCCTCAAGTTGCTCACAAGAAAGTGATTCGAGCCTCGACACTGTTAGCAAATAACTTTTACAACCAACCCACTCACTTATTGCTTCAATTGCTGCCTCTCCTGACTCACTTTGGCGAGTACTCCCTGTACCACTTAGTTACAGAGTGCTTAAAAGCTCGAGGGGAGACAATAAACCACCAACTCGAATCAAAAGATGTAGACCCTTCTACTTGTGTAAATATCGAAAATTCCGATTCCATCCAAGAACTAAAGGACTACATTCACAATTACCCATATTCAATTGCGGCGAAACTTGACTATATATATGCCGTCCATAAAGCTCATATAGAAGAAAACCTTAGACACGAATACTTGAAACAGCTCGCGCAGCTAGAGCTTCCACCAAGATGGAGCCAATGGCTCAGTGATTCATTAAGATCTGGTTTTTCTACTAAGCCGCCCAGCCCATTTTCAACATACAGCCGACAGGAGTCTATATGCTAGATTTTGATGCCCTAAATGCCTACTTAGATAATGACAAAGAAGTGATTTTCGCTGTGTTGTCTGTGTATCAAGAAGACCATGGCAATTCATTAGAAGAGATACAAGAACTGGTACAGCAACAGGATTGGGGCAAGCTTCATTTTACCGTACACACATTAAAAGGCATATTAGCCAGCTTCGGCGAAGAAACCGCCACCGTGGCCTTAGAAAGAGTCGAGCAAAACACACTTAATAAGCTTGCACCTCAAGATGATGATCTTTCTGTTATCTACAGCGAAATGAAGATCATCAACAAACAAATCGATGAGGTGCTCAGCACTTATTAGTCAATTCAATGAGCTTTTAGTAATCACTTTCAGTCTTCAGTAATAGCTTTTAGTATTCCGTAACAGCTTTTAGTCTCCACTAATAGTTTTTATAGTTTTACGCAGCAAACAATGTCAGCTGAACAGGTTAAAGAGCTGAGGTACTTTGGCAACATGGAACCTCGACTCTTGCCACGTTCTCCTCATTTTCCCTATCAATTATATAGCCGCCCGCTCCTATAAATTCACTCGGTTTATCTACATACGCCAATGCATAACACATACTTTATAAGCTATGCATATTCATGTTTCCTATGAAAAATCGACACGTTCGATGAGATGTAAAATGGTTAAATATTTGTAGATCTTTTTGTGACATAAACATACGAAATTGCATTTTATTTATTGGTAAAGAAGAAACTGTTATCTACACTCTAATGAAACCAAGCGTTAATCACTTGGTGGCATAATAATAAAATAAAACGTTCAGTCGGCTAGATAAGGACAAGGAAATGAACAACGATAGTTTTGCTGCGTTTCAGGGGCTCACGGATGAAACACCCATTACCGAATCATTTTCTACCACTGCAGAACCTTATGCTCACTATCTAAAGGATATTGTGGGGATTGATCTGCTGTCGCGTGAAGATGAGGTGTATTACGCAAAATTGAATCGCGCTGGTGACAAGCAAGCACGTGACATCATGATCGAATCAAACCTGCGACTTGTTGTAAAAATCGCAAAGAGTTACCTAAAACGTAAAGGCAACAACTTCACGCTGCTCGACCTGATCGAGGAAGGTAACATCGGCTTAATCAAAGCAATCGATAAATACGACCCCGAACCCGGTTATCGCTTTTCGACTTACGCCGTATGGTGGATTCGAGAGAATATTGAAGCGGCATTGATGAACAAAGGTCGTACTGTCCGATTGCCCGCCCACGTATGCAAAGAAATAAACAGCCTCGCGTCCAAGAAGCTCGATGTAAGTAAAAAAATGAGTAAAGAGATTTCTATTTCAGAGTTGTCAGACAGCTCTGGCGTTAAGGCAAAACGTGTCGACCAACTCGTAGCGCTTAGCGGGTTTATTGACGTGACAACAACGGTTGGTATCAGCCACGCACCGATAGTACTTGAACAGTGTGAAAGTGAGTATATCCCTGACCCGCAAAAAGATTGTGAAGATCAGTCTTTTACCCAAGCTCTAGAGCAAATCATAAACACACTGCCACCCAAATTACAGAAGGTTCTCATTCACCGTTTTGGTTTCTTTGATAACAAGGTGAAAACACTGTCTGAGGTGGGACAAATGCAAGATGTGAATGTTTCTAATGAGCGTGTTAGACAAATGCAGAAAGAAGCAGTCGAGAGAATTCAAAAACGACTCAAATTTGATGGTTGGGTGTAAGTCTCAACCCTACTGAGAAGTAATAACGACAGGTAAAACAATAACGTTAGACAAAAGCATCGTTAATTGAGAGCAACAACGTTAATTAAAGAAAGAACCTTAAGGGTGAGCCTCAAAGCTTGCCCTTTTTGTTTGCCTGTTTTGTTTACCTAATTCGGTAGAAAAACAAAAAGATCGTAAGCACACGAACCCTAAATGGCTAATCGCTATTGGCAAATGCCACAGCATTCATTTACCTTAAAGAAGTGACTCGCTCACTGCGTAAAATGAGATAATTGATGTAAGTGGTTTCAAGGCAATCTTGTTCCCACACAGATAAAATCCGCTTAGCCGCAAAATAATAATCTTTGTTTCTCAACAGCATCCCAACGGTGCGGCTAAGCTTTTCAAATCGAACGTGATCGCTCGCAGAGATGTAGTCATCTTCACTTTCAATAATGGGCGCTAAACCATCAGCAAACCAATTGTTCAATATTTCTCGCATCTCTAATTCGGACTCAGGCACATCCACACTCGACAACTCACGATGTTGAGGCGGTGGCACTATGTACTTCGACGCTTGCGGTGAACTGACATAACGATACATGCCCTCACTCCTTTTTAACTCTCTCTATAGTAACTAAGAACATTCTTGTGGATTCTCAAGTTTTTTGAAGCCAAAGAATGAATCTCAGCGACAAACAAGAAAGCCATGCAAAGGTCACTCTACATGGCTTTGCTCAGGGCAACTTTACGCTGCCCTATCTACTTGTTGGTTTAGACTAAATGTCGGTTCAGACTAAAACTAAGCCCTCTCGATTAAATCGAGCTTTGGTCGAAGTCGTTGCCTTGATCGGTTCCAGTTTGAGAATCTGAATCGAAGCTTCCAGAGTCATCCGTGAAGTCAACACCTTGATCTTGACCACCTGAACTTGTCCAGTCGCTGCCTCCAGATTCCATACCTGCCATATCCGGTTGCTGCTCTTGAGTAGAACCTTGCATGGTGTATTGATCATCGACCTCAACTTCAACAGAACCGCTTGCTCCGTCTATTGAGCTACCCAACTCGTCGTAACCTTGGAATTGGATTTCGCTAGTCCCTTCGTAACCTTCTGGAAGTTCAACGGATACCGGTTGCTCTAAGTTGCCACTGATTGTGAAGCTACCATCACCGTTATCCAGTGCGTTGCTCACAGTGGAACCCTCAGGTAAGCCAGACATTTCAGCGTAATCAACCGATTCGTTACCACTCACCTCATCTGGAATCGAGATAGAAATAGTATCGCCCGGTGCCGCGGTTACATCTGCTGTACTGTCTTCAGTTTCAGCATCTTGAGCTTGGTCATCAGCTTGTTGAGCCACTTCCACTTGTTGCTCTTCTGTTTCTTGAGCAGCTTGGACTTGTGGTTCATCACTTTGCACTGATTCATCGGCCACTTGGATGCTTACGCTGTGGCTTGATACTTCACCGCCGTCGTTAACTTCAACATTCATCGCTAAATTGCCATCGAAGTCTTCGTTCGGCCAGTAAGTCCACTCACCTTCACCTGATTCGGCAAAGAAGCCAGCATCGTTCGCGTCTGCAACATCAACAACTTGTGCAGAATCACTCACGCCCAACTCATCCACCAGCTGTGCATCCGTGATAGTTAGTGAACCATCATCAGCTAAGGCATAACCTTCACTCGCCGCTGCTTCATCTCCGCCTTGGATATCCACATTGAAGAAGCTTTCGATGCGATTTTCGCCATCAGTCGCTATAAACCCAACTTGAACATCGCCGGTGTAGTCTTCAGCAGGTGTGAATTGATAGTTACCTTGGTTATCGCTCTCAATTACGCCCTGACCTTCCATCAAGCTCACTGACTCAATGCTCAAGCTATCGCCTTCTGCATCGGTCAGGTTCGCTAACATGTCTTCATCAGTGAACGACAAGGTTGCATCGGCTGCGATTTCAGTGGTTGTGATGCTGTTAACTTCTGGTGCTGCATTCTCTTGTGAATCGCCCTCTTTCACGACCACGCCAGTCTGCTCATCATGAAGCACGCCATCTTTATCAACTACGTAAGCAATGTCTGCTTCGCCCGTGAAACCTGGTGCTGGTGTGAACGTCCAAGTGCCATCGCCATTATCGACAATCTCACCTTGGCTGCGGTCGGCAAGATGAACCAGTTTCACTTCATCGTCGCTGTCAGCATCCACATTCTCAGCTAAACCGATTAGGTCATCAGCAGTTAGGATGATGGAATCACCCGCCACAGTTTCGAAGTCACCTGAATCGATGCCATCTTCAAACGCTTCAGGCTCATCTCCATAATCAACCGTTGTTGCGCTTACTGTTACGAAGAATTCACCATGGAAGTCTTCAGGCGGCGTCATTTGAATGTTTGAGATATCCCAGTCGAACAGGTCGATGTATTGACCCGGCTCAGTGATCATCACGGTATTCACACCATCGGTTACCTCGAATCCAACAGGGAAACCTGTCATCACTAGGTTACTTAGCGTTTCTGAATCATCGACTAGGCCAACATTCAATCCTAAGTGACCGGTTTCATCTTCACCGAACACCAATGGACCGTCATGGTCAGTTGAAATAACCGCACCATCTGCGACAGGACGTACGTACACAGGAACATCGAGAACCGTTTCAAACTCACCGTCACTCACGACCACTTGCAGGTCAGAGACGCCTGCAAAGTCGCCTGTTGGTGTGAATGTCCAAGTACCATCACCGTTGTCTGTTACTTCTCCGCCATCTTCACCGTCTGCGGTGATAATGCGAGAAACAACAAGGTCAGCGGTATCAATGTCACCGAACAAGTTCATCAAGTCGCCAGCATCGAAGGTGAACGCGCCATCTTCGTTTGTGGTCATCATTGCGTTGCCGACGTTAAACGGTGCGTCGTTAACAGGAATGACATCCACATTCAGCGAGCCATCAACCACTTCTTCACCGTCAGTAGCTTGATAACCGAGTTCTACTAAGCCATTAAAGTCTTGAGTAGTCACTAAGTGATACATACCGTCTGGTTGCTGAGTTAAGGTTGCGTTCGCTGGAGCTCGAACTGTGATGCTCTCGATGCTGATCTCGTCGCCATCAAGGTCTGTTACTTGATCTGCGATGTAAGCAGGGTCAATCACCATGACCACATCTTCTTCGCCTTGCATCTCAATCATTGGCGCTTCAGGTGCATCATTCACTGGTGTAACATCGATGTTGCCGTCGACTGAAATAGTCTCTTGGCCATCGCTAACATTAAACGTCATTGGCACATCGCCATTGAAGTTTTCGTTTGGCGTAAATGACCAAGTACCATCTTCGTTGTCTAGCAACTCACCTAAGCTAGGGTCGATTTGTAGACCCGAAGCTGACAGATCATCTGCGGTGTTATCGATGTCGGTAGCTTGAGCTAACAACATGTCTTGTGTGATAAGGATGGTGCTGTCTTCGGCTGTGGTTAGTTTCACTTCCTCAGATTCTGGTCCATCGTTCACAGCCAGAACTTCGATTCCTGCCGTTGTTGTTGCAGTTGCACCGTCATCGTCGGTCACAACCACATCTAGGCTGATATCACCATTAAAGTTCTCGCTTGGCGTGAAGGTCACAGACCCATTATCGTTTTGAATCAAGGTGCCGTCAGAGCCTGAGTAAGTCACGCTTTCAAGCGACACTTCGCCATCAACGTCAGAGCTATTAGCAATTAACTGCTCAGGGCTGATTGTGATGGTGCCATCTTCGTTCATTTGGTAAGACGTAGAACCCGCTACTGGCGCATCGTTAACATCCGTTACCGTCACACCAATATTCGCATCGACTGTCTCAGTGCCATCAGTCACTGTGAAGCCAAGGTTTACATCGCCATTGAAGTTCTCGTTCGGAGCAAAGCTATAAGTGCCGTCACCGTTGTCAGTGAACACACCCTCTGCACCCGTGTAAGACACATCCGAGATAGACAAGTCATCGCCGTCAATGTCTGCAGCGCCTGCTAGTAGGTCCGCATCCGTGAAGACTAGCGTTCCATCTTCCTCAACGGTAAAGTTTTGGTCTTCTGCTGTTGGTAGGTCATTGACTGGGTTAACCATTAGGTCGACGCCAGCTTGAACAGTTTCAAGGCCATCTGAAACATCGAAGCTTAGGTCTATGTCTCCGTTGAAGTCAGCATCCGGAGTGATAGTAAATGAACCATCTTCGTTCGCTGTTACAGTCGCATTATCACCCGCAGATAGGTTGCTTGCGGTTAGTGCATCACCATCAACATCGGATGCGTTCGCCAACAACTGCTCTTGAGATAGCGTAATTGAACCATCTTCATCAACCGAGTAAGCCACGTTTCCGGCCACTGGTGCGTCGTTAACTGCAATAACTTCAATACCAGCGGTGGTTTGAGCCGTTGCACCGTCGTCATCAATAATCGTCACATCAAGGTTGATGTCGCCGTTAAAGTTTTCGTTTGGTGCGAACGTTACCGAACCATCTTCATTTTGAACCAAGATACCGTCTGCACCTGAGTAGCTCACGCTATCAAGCGACACTTCACCGTCCACATCGGAGCTATTAGCAATCAACTGCGCAGGACTCAATGTAATAGTGCCATCTTCGTTCATTTGGTAAGACGTTGCGCCTGCCACTGGTGTATCGTTAACGTCTGTTACCGTGACGTCGATGTTTGCATCAACCGTCTCTGTACCATCAGATACCGAGAAGTCCAGACTTACGTCACCATTGAAGTTCTCGTTCGGTGCAAAGGTGTAAGTACCATCACCATTGTCAGTGAACACACCCTCTGCGCCAGTGTAAGACACATCGGCAACTGAAAGTTCGTCACCATCAATATCAGAGGCACCCGCTAGCAGTTGCTCGTCTGTAAAGGTAAGTGAACCATCTTCTTCAATGGTGTAAGCGACATCTTCTACAACCGCGATGTCATTCACTGGATTCACAGTAAGGTCGGCCGTTGCAACAACCGTTTCAGTACCATCAGAAAGGTCGAAGCTTAGATCAATGTCGCCATTAAAGTCGGCATCCGGGGTAATGGTAAATGAACCATCATCGTTCGCCGTTACCGTCGCGTTGTCACCTGCTGCTAGGTTAGATGCCGTTAGAGTATCTCCATCCACATCCGATGCTTGAGCAAGCAGTTGCTCTTGGCTTAGCGTGATGGAACCATCTTCATCCACTGAGTAAGCCAAGTCGCCCGATACTGGTGCGTCGTTGACTGCGATAACATCAATACCCGCAGTGGTTTCAGCCGTTGCACCGTCTTCATCTGCAACAGTGACATCGAGGCTGACATTGCCGTTGAAGTTTTCATTTGGAGCAAAGGTGTAAGTACCATCACCATTGTCACTGAAGATACCATCTGCGCCTGAGTAGGAAACATCGCTAACGGATACATCACCTTCAATGTCTGAGCTGTTCGCAAGGAGCTGCGCTTCAGAGATAGTAATCACATTATCTTCGTCAACGCTGTAGGTCGTTGAACCTGCAACTGGCAAGTCATTAACGGCAATGACGTCGATACCTGCGGTTGTTTCAGCGGTTGCGCCATCTTCATCCATAACAGAGACATCAAGACTGATGTCACCGTTAAAGTTTTCGTTTGGAGCAAAGGTGTAAGTACCATCACCATTATCAGTGAATACACCATCAGTGCCGCTGTAGCTTACATCGCTGACAAACACTTCCCCTTCAACATCCGAGCTATTCGCCAGAAGTTGTGCATCGCTTAGGGTGATACTGCCGTCTTCTTCAACGCTGTAAGTTGTAGAACCTGCTACCGGTACGTCGTTGATTGGAACTACTTGAACATCAATATTCGCCGATACAACATCTGTACCATCGCTCACATCGTAAGTGAGGTCGACATTACCATTGAAGTTCTCGTTTGGAGCAAAGGTGTAAGTACCGTCGCCGTTATCCGTGAACACACCGTCTGTGCCTTCGTAGTTAACCGACTCGACAGAAAGGTCGTCGCCGTCAATATCCGTTGCACCAGTCAGTAGCTGTTCATCGGTAAAGGTCAGCGAACCATCTTCATTAATGGTGTAGTCGTGGTCGTAAATTACAGAAAGGTCGTTAACTGCTGTTACGGTCACGTCTAGTTCCGCTGGAGTAACCCCACCGTTGCCATCGTCTACGTTGTAGCTAATCGAGAATTCACCATTGAAGTTCTCTTCCGGTGTAATGGTGTAAGTACCATCACCATTGTCAGTGATAAGAGCGTTCTCAATGGAAACATCTCCAACACTTGGTTCGTTTCCACCCGTATCACCAGAGTCATCACCTTCATCGCCCGTTAGCAATTCAGAGATATCAATGCCGTTTTCATTCGCGAGCGCTTCTTCTGCCGTTGGCAAGTCGAATGCATTTTGAGTGCCTACATCTTGGCTTGGAACAATAACGCCGTTCACGATATTGAATACATGCCAGTGGTCACCCGATGGGCTTTCAGATAAATCAGGGCTAAAGGTTTCAACCAATGTATCGCCAACAAATACCTGAACCTGTACATCTTCAACACCATCTACATCCCAACTTCTGCTGGTGTAGTTGTGTACTGAATAGTGCATGTCAGCATCTTGATAATTTGGAATAGTGATGGTTTCAGGACCACCGCCATTCGTGTCATCTACATCTTGCTGAACGACATTACCTTCACCCAAATCATGGCTCATGTCGCGATAGTAAATATGGTCTAGCTCACTGCCATTCTCTGTATCGTAGAGCCATAGGTGGTTGTCCATATCACGTGGACTGTCACCCCATGTGACCACGATACGCATATCTGTTTCTTCAAGGACTTCAGATATTGCAGTCACGCCACCATTGGTATCTTCGCCTGCTGGAACTAGGAAGCTGCTAGTAATTGAGCCTTCTTGTTCAATAGTGACGGTACCTTGGTCAACAACAGGACCGCTCACAGAGTAGTTACCGGATTGATCCGTCTCCGCCGTGTAAGAATGACCTGCGTTGTCGGTTAGCGTAACATCCGCACCTGCGATTGGATTACCAGTTTCAGCATCCAACACAGTACCGGTTACGGTTGTTTCATCACCCGGCTCTCCGATAATTGCGGTCATGTCATCGTCTTCGATGTCAGTCGCGAATTGTAGGAGTTCTTCTTGAGTAATGGTGTACGAACCATCCTCTTCAATGGTTATCGCCACATCAGCAGAAACAATTGGCGCGTCGTTAACTGGATCAACCGTCAAGCCTAAGTTAGCGGCAATTGGTGTGTCGCCATCACTGATGCTGTAGGCAACATCGATGTAGCCATTGAAGTTCTCGCTTGGAGTGATTGAGAACGTGCCATCGCCATTGTCGACAATCGTTGCATCGTCACCCACTAAGGTTAAGTCGGAAGCGACAAGCTCATCACCTTCAATATCCGCGGCATTCGCAAGTAACTGCTCCTGCGTGATAGTAATGGTGTTGTCTTCATCAACATTGGCATAAACATCGTCGTTAGTTGGCAGGTCATTAACAGGGTTAACCGTCAGATCGGCGTTCGCCACAATTGACTCAGCACCGTCCGAAATATCAAAGCTTAGGTCGATATCGCCATTGAAGTTAGCATCTGGCGTTACCGTAAAGGTGCCATCGCCATTATCAACAACGGATGCATTGTCGCCTGCGCTTAGGTTGCTTGCGGTCAGGTCATCGCCATCCACATCAGATGCTTGAGATAGCAACTGCTCTTGAGTCAGAGTAATCGAACCATCTTCATCAATGCTGTATGCCAAGTCACCCGATACTGGTGGATCGTTAATTGGAAGAACATCAATGCTTGCCGTCGTGGCCGTCGTTGCACCATCTTCATCGGTCACCACCACATCGAGGCTAACATCGCCGTCGAAGTTTGCGTTCGGTGCAAAGCTGAATGTTCCATCGCCATTATCAGTAAATATACCGTCAGCGCCTGTGTAGTTCACGCTATCAATCGCCACTTCACCTTCAATATCAGAAGAGTTCGCCAACAGTTGCTCTGCACTGATGGTGATAACTTCATCTTCGTTCACTGAGTAGCTGGTAGAACCTGCGATTGGCGGATCGTTCACCTCAAGTACGGTGATTCCTGCTGTGGTCGCTTCTGTTGCTCCTTCTTCATCGGTAACAACAACCGCTAAGCTCACATCACCATTGAAGTTCTCATTTGGTGAGAAGGTGTACGTGCCGTCACCGTTGTCTTCGAATACACCGTCACTGTCTGTGTAAGTCACGCTATCAATCGCAACTTCACCTTCAATGTCTGAAGAGTTGGCTAGTAGCTGTTCGTTACTGATCGTGATTGAGTTGTCTTCATGCACAGTGTACGACGTACTACCCGCCACTGGTGGATCGTTCTCTGGCGTCACACTCACATCAATGTTGGCTTGAACCGTATCTGTGCCATCTGACACATCAAAGCTGAAGTTCACATCACCATTGAAGTTCTCGTTTGGCGCAAAGCTGTAGCTTCCGTCGCCATTATCAGTAAGAACGCCATCAGCACCCGTGTATGTCACACCTTCTACCGTTAAGTCATCACCTTCAACATCCGTTGCACCTGTTAACAGGTCAGCGTCAGTGAAGTTAAGAACCCCATCTTCACCAATAGTGAATGCTTGGTCTTGTGGCTCTGGCGCGTCATTGACTGGTGTTACCGTCAAGTCTAGGCCAGCAGCGACCATCTCTTCCCCATCGGTGACATCATAACTAAATTCGATATTACCGTTGAAGTTTTCACTCGGAGTAATGGTGAAGCTGCCATCGTCGTTCATTTCAACGGTCGCATTTTCGTCATTAGTGGTTAGATTGATTGCGGATAGGTCATCACCATCAATATCGACAGCGTGCTCTAGCAACTGCTCTTGAGTTAGCGTGATACTGTTGTCTTCGGCCGTAACGGCACTGATATCACCATCAACTTCTGGCGCATCATTCGCTGGCGAGATATGAATCGTCACATCTTGCGTTGCCGTTGCGGTGGTGCCCGTATCAACATCCGTTGATGTCGCATTCACGGTTAGAACCACATCACCATTGAAGTCACCTGAAGGAATAAACTCTAACCCTTCTAGCTCACCTGGTTGCAATGACCATGTACCATCACCGTTATCGGTACCTGCAGAAAGCGAGCTGCCTTCTGGTACATCTTCAATCAAGATAGCGAGATTTTCTGAACCATCGGTATCGGTTAACGCCGCATCAATATCCAGTGGTACTGGCGTATCTTCGGTACCAATAATTTGGTAATCCGCATCAGACACTGTGATTTCAATGTTATCGATGCCAAACGACTCATCACTCACACCTTGGTTCAAGGTTGAACCGAAGCCTAACTCAAGTTGACCATCTTCAACGGGTACGGTTAGGTTGATTTGGTGTGCTTGGTCGTTCCAACCACTGAAGCCTTCACCTTGCGACACGCCGTGAACGACTTCACCCACTTCATTGCCCGCTGAATCGTACAACGTTGTCGTGCCATCTTGAGTTTGGAACGCCGAGTTGTCTAACGAAGTAAGCTCTTCGCCGCCGACAAAGATTTGGAATGACTCACCATCCCAAGAATCAATTTCGTAGAAACTGAACGAGATATTAACTTCGCTCACATCACTTGGAATGTCGTAAGTTTTGCTAACTGCTTCATCGCCACCAGTGCCACCAATACGACCTAGCATGTCACCTGATTCGAAGCCTTGTGAGCTTTCAGTGCCCGTATTCCAGCCGTTCGAGCCAGACTCGAAGTTGTCTGAAGCAATCACCAAGTCAGACGCAATCGACAGCTCTGGCATATCAACCACAGATTGAACATCAATCGTCGCATCTGCTGGTACTGTCGCTGTACCGTCATTCACGTCGAAGGTCACATTCACATTGCCATCGAAGTTTTCATTCGGAGCAAAAGTGTAAGTGCCGTCGCCGTTATCAACCAAAGTACCGCTATCTGAAGCCACATTTTCAACCGATAGGTTATCGCCATCAATATCGCCTGCATTTTGCAGCAGTTGCTCTTCTGTGAAGGTAAAGCTCGTGTCTTCTTGAGTCACAAACTGTGGCTCACCGACTGTTGGCAAGTCATTGACAGGGTTAACGGTAAGATCAGCCGTTGCTTGAAGCGTCGCATCACCATCGGTAATGTCGAAGTTCAAATCAATGTCGCCATTGAAGTTCGCATCTGGTGTGATAGTAAAGCTACCGTCATCGTTTGCAGTGACGGTCGCATCACCACCAACGGTTAGGTTAGCCGCTGTTAAGTCATCGCCGTCAACATCGCTCGCTTGAGCAAGCAATTGCTCTTGGCTCAACGTAATTGAACCATCTTCGTCCACACTGTACGCCAAGTCGCCCGATACCGGAGCATCGTTCACAGGCAGAACATCAATGTTTGCAGTGGTAGTTGCGGTTGCGCCGTCTTCATCAGTAACGACAACATCCAGGCTTACATCACCGTCGAAGTTTGCGTTCGGTGCAAAGCTGAATGTTCCATCACCGTTGTCAGTAAAGATACCGTCAGCGCCTGTGTAGTTCACGCTGTCAATCGCCACTTCACCTTCAACGTCTGAAGAGTTCGCCAACAGTTGATCTGAACTGATGGTGATAACTTCGTCTTCGTTCACTGAGTAGCTGGTAGAACCTGCGATTGGCGGATCGTTCACCTCAAGTACGGTGATTCCTGCTGTGGTCGCTTCTGTTGCCCCTTCTTCATCGGTAACAACAACCGCTAAGCTCACATCACCATTGAAGTTCTCGTTTGGAGAGAAGGTGTAAGTGCCGTCACCGTTGTCTTCGAACACACCGTCACTGCCAGTGTAAGTCACGCTATCAATCGCAACCTCACCTTCAATGTCTGAAGAGTTGGCTAATAGCTGCTCGTTACTGAACGTGATTGAGTTGTCTTCATGTACGGTGTAAGACGTGCTACCCGCCACTGGTGGATCGTTCTCAGGCGTCACGCTCACATCGATGTTCGCTTGAACCGTATCAGTGCCATCTGACACATCAAAGCTGAAGTTCACATCACCATTGAAGTTCTCGTTTGGTGCGAAGCTGTAACTGCCACCACCATTATCGGTAAGAACACCATCGGTGCCTGTGTAAGTCACACCTTCAACCGACAAGTCGTCCCCATCGATATCGGTAGCGCCCGTTAGCAGGTCTTCATCTGTGAAGTTCAAGATGCCGTCTTCGCCAATACTGAACATTTGATCTTGTGGTTGTGGAAGGTCATTAACTGGATTAACGGTTAGGTCAGCCGTCGCAACGAGCGTGTCTGTACCGTCACTAATGTCGAATGTTAGGTCAATCTCACCGTTGAAGTTCACATCTGGTGTGATGGTAAAGCTACCGTCATCGTTAGCCGTAACCGTCGCATCACCATCAACCATTAAGTTGGAAGCGGTTAAGTCATCACCGTCTACATCATTCGCTTGAGATAGAAGTTGCTCTTGGCTCAAGGTAATTGAACCGTCTTCCTCAACGCTGTATGCCAAATCTCCCGATACTGGAACATCATTGATTGGTAATACATCAACCGTAATATGAGTATCAACTTGAGCGCCGTCTTCATCTTGAATGGTCACATCCAACTCTACTTGGCCGTTGAAGTTTTCATTCGGTGCAAAGCTACATGTGCCGTCACCATTGATTGAGAAGATGCCGTCAGGGCCGTCGTAGTTGATCTCAACAAGTTGTACGTCACCTTCAATATCAGAGGCGTTCAGCAGAACTTGAGATTCATTAAAGGTCAGTACCGAGTCTTCATCGATAGTGTAAGACGTTGGGCCAGCAACTGGCGGATCGTTCACTTCTAGAACCGTAATGCCCGCAGTAGTCGATACGGCTGCATCGTCTTCATCCACAACAACCACATCTAGGCTAACTTCACCATTGAAGTTCTCGTTTGGCGAGAAGGTATATGTGCCGTCACTGTTGATTTCTAGAACACCGTCACTGCCACTATAGGTAACACTATCAATCGCCACTTCCCCTTCAATATCTGAAGAGTTCGCTAGCAATTGTTCGTTACTGATCGTGATGGAGTTGTCTTCGTGAACCGTGTAAGACGTGCTACCCACGACAGGTGGATCATTCTCTGGTGTCACGCTGACATCAATGCTAGCGGTTACCGTATCGGTACCATCTGATATATTGAACGAAAAGTTCACATCGCCATTGAAGTTTTCGTTTGGCGCGAAGCTGTATGTACCATCGCCATTATCGGTTAGGACACCATCTGCGCCAGTGTAAGTCACACCTTCAACGCTTAGGTCGTCCCCTTCAATGTCCGTAGCGCCTGTTAATAGGTCTTGGTCATTGAACGTTAACACACCATCTTCATTGATTGTGAACGCTTGATCTTGTGCTTCTGGACCATCATTCACAGGTGAAACTGTTAATTCTAGACTGGTAGAGACAACATCATCACCATCAGACACATCAAACGTAAAGCTAACATCGCCATTGAAGTCAGCATCTGGCGTTAATGTGTACGTACCATCACCGTTATCTGTGATAGTTACGCTCTCATCATTGGTTGCTAAATTCAGAGCCGTCAGCTGGTCGCCATCGAGATCACGAGCATTAGCTAACAAGTCTTCTTGCGTAATGGTGATAGAACCATCTTCTTCTACTGTTGCTGCAACAGGCAGCGCTTCAGGTGCGTGCTCAATGTGCGCGCCTGTCGCGTTAATGTAGATGGTTTGAGAGACCGTTTCAGAATCATCATTCGATAGCTCTGTTGCGGTTGCAGTTACATGAACTTCAAGCTGTTCGTTGAAGTCTTCTGGTAACTGGATTTGTAGTGAATTTTCGATAGCCGTTGTCGGTAAGTTCACCGTACCATCAGGGCCAACGGTCACTTCACCGCTGTAGATTTGGCTGTTCACTTCACCCACATCGATTGTGAAGTTGAAATCTGTGTAGTCAGCATCACCGCCGCCATACAAATCTTCAAAGCCGTAAACCAGTTCGCCGTCTTCATTAACCGTCGTGCGAGTATGTTCGATACCATCTTGGTTTAGCTGAGAGCTTGAACCACCATGGAAGATCGCGTCACCATTCTGCCCTTGCACCACGGTTTCAGTGCCATCAGCAGCAACAAAGACAAGTTGAGGATCAACCGTATCCATGTTCGCTGGTGAACCATCCTCAGCACGGAACTCGTACTGACCGTCTTGCATCGCGTCAAAGTCGTTGTGTTGATGCCCGTTTGGAATTAAGAACAGGTTAAAACTCTCACCTTCCTCGACTTGGAAGCTGAACTGATCTTGCCCAGGGACAAGGTCACCGCCGCCGCCAACTTGTGACGCGTTTTCGTAAACAACTTCAACACCTGTGATGTTGCCGTCTTCGTCAACTTTGTAGTAACCCGCTGCGTTTTGGTATCCCGCAGTTTCACCTTCAAACGTTACTGTAATTTCAGTGTCGTTGTAACTGGTGATGCCGTTCTCTTGGTCATTCAGAACGCCTTCGTTATCGTATTGAATAACCGAACCTTCTGGCACACCATCTACGGTTACGGTCAGTGTTTCAGACAAGTCTTGGTCGACAAGCGCCGCTGCAATGTTCAGTTCAACAATGCCGCCAGGCTCAACCAAAACAGCTTGGTCATCAACGTTAACGCCGTCGCCATCGGTTATCACAAGATCCGGTGCATCCGCGACTGCTTCAATATGAACGTTAAGGTCTTGTTCAACCTCATCCGTACCGTCTGTCACAGTAAAGCTGAACTGCAGATCACCACTGAAATGCTCTTCAGGAACGAAGCTAAACGTGCCGTCACCATTGTCGGTGACAGTACCTTCATCACCAGAGTAATTGATGCTGATAACGCTAAGGTCATCGCCATCAATATCAATCGCACCACTCAATAGATCTTCTTGAGTGAACAGGATGCTGCCATCCTCTTCGATGTGGTACATGCCTGGGGCAACAATTGGAATGTCATTCACCGGATTCACGGTCAATGTCATGTCATTGGCGGTACTGAGTTCACCATCACTCACTTCATAAGTGAATGCGATATCACCATTGAAGTTTTCCGAAGGTGTTACTGTGTAAGTACCATCGCCATTGTCTACGATACTTGCATTCGGATCGTTGGTTTCTAGCGCGCTCGCAAACAGTTCATCGCCATCTTGGTCACTCGCGTTCTCCAGCAACATCGCTTGTGTAACGAGAATTGAACCGTCTTCGTCGACATCCGCAACCATCGGCGTTGCTTCTGGCGCATCATTAACGAACTCAACTTTTAGGTCGATGTTTGCAGCCACCACGTCGGTGCCGTCACTCACATCAAACGTTAAGTCAACATTGCCGAAGAAGCCCTGCTCTGGCGTTAATGTGTATGTACCATCACCATTGTCTGTCACATCTACCGTATCACTCGCACTTGTCACGTTCAGTACGGAAAGCTCATCACCTTCAACATCTGTCGCTTGTGCTAATAGTTCAGCTTCTGTAATGGTGATCGCTTGACCATCTTCCGTTGTGAAAGACATGTCCGGCACATCTGGTGCATCATTGATTGGGTTTACGGTTAGATTGAGGTCAGCCGCAACAGTTTCGATCGCATCTGTCACATCGTAAGTAAATTCAATTTCACCAAAGAAGTCTGCACTTGGTGTGATAGTGAAACTACCGTCTGGGTTTTCTACAACAACCGCATTTGGATCGTTGGTCGCAAAGTTAACCGCTTCAAGGTTATCGCCATCGACATCCGTTGCATTCGCTAACAGATCCTCTTGAGTGATAGTGATTGAACCATCTTCATCAACAGCGGCTTCAATTGGGCCGCTAACTTCAGGGCCTTCGTTGACAATTTCAACGTCGACTCTAGCGGTACTTGGTGCACTCGCTTGACCATCACTAATATCGAAAGTCAGATTCACTTCACCGTAGAAGTCCTCTGCAGGTTCGAATGTGAAAGTATTGTCTCCATTGTCTGTTAATGTACCTTGTGATTGGTCAACAAGCAGTAGATTATCAACATGCAGGATATCGCCATCAACATCGGTCGCGCCAGACAATAGGTCTTTCGCTTCGATGATCATAGAGCCGTTTTCAAGCATTTGGGTGTGCAATGGCTCGCCCGGAACCGGCACATCATTAACAGGTACAACGGTCAGATCTAGATGGGTTGCAACTTCATCGGTGCCATCGAATACCTTGTAATCAATGTCGATTTCACCATTGAAGTTTTCATTCGGCATGAAGGTAAATGTACCATCACCATTGTCGACTAAATCACCGTCATCACCACCGTAAGTGATGTCAGAAATAGACAGCGCATCGTCTTCTACATCTGTGGTGTTCGCCAGTAAATCCTCAGCACTGAACGTAATACCTTGGTCTTCGTCTGTCGATAGAACCATTGGACCAGAAACGATTGGCGCATCATTCACCGACTCAAAGTTGATGTTAATGATGTTGTTATCAGTCAGTTCACCATCAGAAACTTGGTAACCCAGCTCAATTTCACCGTAGAAGTTTTCATCTGGTGTCACCGTCCAAGTACCATCACCGTTGTCAGTCAGTGTTGCATGCTCTGAGTTTTCACCCACCAGCTCAAGATTTTGAATATCAAGATCATCGCCATCGATATCTGATGCTTGTGCCAGTAACTGTTCTTCTGTAATCACAACAGAAGCAAATTGAGCAGAACCTTCAGTATCGATAGTGATATTAGGAAGATCAGCTGTTAGCTCAATTTCGTTGTCACCCGCATGGATGTTCAGTTCAACCGTTTCAGTGATTTCTGAACCGTCTACACCAATCGATGTGAACACGGCCTCATCATGACACGTTTGTGACACTGTCATGTTTTGCACGACGTAAGTACCATTACCTTGCACTGTACCCAGTTCAAAGTAAGACACTGGTTGGTCAACGGTTAGCGTGTAGTCTGTCTCGAAAGTACCACGGTCTTCTTTGTGGTAAGTCATCGAGTCAATTAGGTCACCGTCCTCATTGAACGCTTTGATTTCTACTTCTGTAAAGTGACGCGATTCTTCCATGAACCAACCACCTAAACCATCTAGGTGGAAACTGATTTCATTGATGTCTTGACCTTCAACCGAAACAGTCAGTTTTTCATCACCACTCAACCCTTGGCGATCGGTATCACCAAGGCCGTGACCTATGTGGGTGTTACCATTCCAAGCACCAAGCGGATCATCGTTACTTTGAACCGTAACCGTTAAATCACCATCCGAGAACTCACGAGTGTAAGGGTCAACTTCTGTACCCCAATCGTCTACGCTAGCGTTATCGTCGAAGGTACCAATTTGCGTAGTATGTGTGCCTTCAGCAAGAGCCCCCTCACTTGGAACAAAGCGTACTTCTGTATCAGCCGGTACTTCTTGCCCTACTTCCAGCACCACCCACTCATCATTAACATTCGCTTCAATGATGCCGTTTTCTGGCGCTTGGTCTAAACGTAGTGCAGGTTCTTCACGAAGCGTCACACCAACCGTTTGATCTTCTTGCGCTTGGATGAAGATCTCTTCGCCCGCTTCTGGCGCATCATTAACTGGATTAACCGTTAGATCGAGAGTGGTCAGAACTTCATTGTCAGCATCATTGATGCTGTATGTGAAGTCCAACTCGCCATTGAAGTTTTCTGTGTGCGTGATGGTGAATGAACCATCGTCATTCGCAACAATCGTCGCGTCAGGATCGTTGGTTTGTAGGTTAGTTGCCGTTAGCTCATCACCCTCAACATCGGTCGCATTCGCAAGTAACTGCTCTTGAGTAATGGTGATTGAATTATCTTCGTCGACTTCAGCCTGAATACCAGATGTTTCAGGGCCGTCATTCACAGCAATAACATCGATGCCAGCGGTTGTAGTTGCGGTTGCACCGTCTTCGTCAACGACAACAACGTCTAGTGAAATATCACCATCGAAGTTTTCATTTGGCGTAAAGGTGTAAGTACCATTGCCATTATCAACAAATGAGCCGTCATCACCGGAGTACGATACTCCAGACAATGATACATCGCCTTCTACATCGGAAGAGTTTGCCAATAATTGCTCATCACTGATCGTGATTTGGCCATCTTCTTGAACTGTGTAAGATGTCGAGCCAGCAACCGGTGGATCATTCTCAGGCGTTACACTGACATCAATAACAGCTGATGTTGAATCAGTACCGTCAGAGACATCGAACGAGAATTGAACATCACCATTGAAGTTCTCGTTTGGAGCAAAGCTGTATGTGCCGTCGCCATTATCGCGAAGAACACCATCTGCACCTGTGTAGAGCACGTTTTCAATCGACAATTCATCACCGTCAATATCCGACGCGCCTGCAAGCAGATCAGCATCGGTGAAGAGTAACGTACCGTCTTCTTCAATCGTGAACTGTTGATCTTCCGCTTGTGGCAGGTCATTAACCGGATTCACAGTAACGTCTAGGCCAACTTGAACTGAACCACCATCGTTATCGATGATATCGAAGTTCAGATCTAGGTCACCGTTGTAGTCTGCGTTCGGTGTGATGGTGTAGCTGCCATCATCATTATGTTGGATGGTCGCATTTTCATCAGTAGATAGATTGATAGCTTCTAAGTTGTCGCTATCAATATCACCTGCTCTTGCTAGCAATTGCTCTTGGCTTAGCGTGATGGAGCTATCTTCATTGATGGTGTAAGCCAAATCACCCGATACTGGCGCATCATTGATTGGCAATACATCAACGTTAATGTGTGTTTCAACCGTTGCGCCATCTTCATCTTGAATGGTCACACCCAGTTGAACCTGACCATTAAAGTTTTCATTTGGTGCAAAGCTGCATGTACCATCACCATTTACAGTGAAGATACCGTCAGAGCCATCGTAGTTAATGCCAACAAGTTCTACATCGCCTTCGATATCCGAAGCATTCACAAGAATCTGAGATTCACTGAACGTCAGAACCGAATCTTCGTCAATGGTGTATGACGTTGGACCCGCAACCGGTGGATCATTCACTTCTAGAACGGTGATGCCCGCAGTGGTTTCATCAATCGAACCGTCTTCATCGGCAACAATAACGTCAAGGCTGATATCGCCACTGAAGTTTTCATTAGGAAGGAAGGTGTAACTGCCGTCACCATTATCTTGGAACACACCATCTGTGCCGCTGTAAGTTACGCTGTCAATCGACACTGCACCTTCAACGTCAGAAGAGTTTGCTAGCAACTGCTCATCAGAAATTGTGATGGCATTGTCTTCGTTGACCATGTACGAGGTTGAACCCGCAACTGGCGGATCGTTCTCAGGCGTCACACTGACATCAATGTTAGCGCTGACCGTTTCTGTGCCATCAGACACATCGAAACTAAAGTTCACATCGCCATTGAAGTTTTCATTTGGCGCAAAGGTATAAGTACCATCACCGTGGTCGGTCAGTACGCCATCACCACCTGTATAGCTAATACCTTCAACGGTTAAGTCGTCGCCATCAATATCGGTGGCACCGGTAAGTAAGTCGGCATCTGTAAATTGCAGCGTACCGTCTTCTGCAATACTGAATTGTTGATCTTGAGGAACCGGCAAGTCATTAACTGGGTTAACAGTAAGATCGGCGGTTGCTTGAACTGTGTCAGTACCATCAGTGATGTTGAATTGAATATCAATGTCACCATTGAAGTTCTCATCTGGCGTAATCGTGAAGCTGCCATCGTCGTTAGCTACAACTGTCGCATCACCACCAACCGTTAAATCGCTTGCTGTTAGGTCTTCACCTTCAACATCAGACGCTTGAGACAACAGCTGATCTTGGCTCAGTGTGATTGAACCATCTTCGTTAACGCTGTAAGCCAAATCACCCGATACTGGTGCATCGTTGATTGGCAGAACATCCACGTTGATGACGGTATCAACTTCTGCACCATCTTCATCACGAATGGTCACATCGAGTTGAACTTGGCCATTAAAGTTCTCATTCGGAGCGAAGCTGCAAGTGCCGTCAACATTTACCGAGAAGATACCGTCAGGGCCGTTGTAGTTAATACCAACAAGCTCAACACCCCCTTCTACATCAGAAGCATTCAGTAGCACTTGTGACTCACTGAAAGTCAGTACTGAGTCTTCATCAATTGTGTAAGACGTTGGGCCTGCGACTGGCGGATCATTCACTTCAAGTACGGTGATACCCGCAGTTGTCGCATCGGTTGCACCCTCTTCATCGGCAACCACGACATCTAGAGCAATTTCACCATTGAAGTTCTCGTTTGGCGAGAAGGTGTAAGTACCGTTACCGTTGATTTCAAGGACACCATCACTACCCGAGTAAGTCACGCTGTCTATCGATACATCACCTTCGATGTCTGAAGATGTTGCCAATAATTGTGCATCAGAAATGGTAATCGAATTGTCTTCATTAACTGTGTAAGACGTAGAGCCAGCAACTGGCGGATCGTTCTCAGGAGTCACGCTAACATCAATGTTTGCAGACACCGTATCGGTACCATCTGACACATCGAAGCCGAAGTTTACGTCGCCATTGAAGTTCTCATTTGGCGCAAAGGTGTACGTACCATTACCGTTGTCGGTCAAGATACCGTCGCCACCGTCGTAGGTCACACCTTCAACCGTCAGGTTGTCACCTTCAATGTCGGTTGCACCTGTTAACAGGTCTGCATCAGTGAAGATGAGTGTGCCATCTTCCTCTATTTCAAACGTTTTATCTTCAGGAACCGGCGCGTCATTAATCGGACGTACCGTTAAATCAATTGCGCTGCTAATCGTTTCTTGGCCGTCACTGATGTCGAAAGTAAGGTCAAGTTCACCATTGAAGTCAGCTGAAGGAACTACTGTGAAAGTACCATCACCATTGTCTTGAACGGTTGCATCAGCACCAACTTGAACGTTAGATGCAACCAGTTCGTCCCCATCTACATCACTTGCGTATTCGAGTAATTGTTCTTGAGTGAATGTTATGGAGCCATCTTCATCCATGATGTAAGCCAGATCTTGTTCTGCTTCTGGCGCATCATTTTCACTTTCTACATTGATTTGGAAAGTTTCACTCGTCGTTTCAGAATCAAAATCATCTTCTACTTGATTCGTTGCTTCACCGCTTTGGTCCTGAACATCGACTGCAAACGTTTCTTCTGCGGTTTCCGAGTCTAGATGATCACCACCTTGTGACCCTTCAGAATCTGTTGATGAGCTTGATGCTGCTGAAGTTTGTACTGCTTGACCTTGGTCTTGATTGCCTTCTGCATCAACTCCCCCTTCAGATCCGGCTGCACCACCGCCTCCTACTGCCTGTGCGCCTGCACCAGAATCCCCACCACCACTTCCGGATGCGCTTTCAGCACTTCCTCCTTCCGAAGCCGCACCACCGACTACATTGGATTGTGCTGCGTCTGAATCTCCATCGCTTTCTGGCGTCTCTTCTTGAACAGCCGCACCAGAAGCCGACGCATCTTCAGCATTACCTGCGCCACTCGGATTGTCTTCTAAAGCCTGATTAACCTCGTCGGCCGCATCCGTGTTTTCAGCACCCGTCGCTATTGTCGACGCAATCGTATTTTGTTGATTTTGTTGATTCTGCTGCTGGGAGGGCGTACCCGCGTCGTTCGTGTCCGTTTGTTCTACCGCGTCATTGAGATCTTCATTTTGGTTGTTTTGGTTATTTTCGCCTGCCATTACAGCCTCCGTTGCTACTAGCTAACTGATCGTATTTAGAGGCATTAAAGGACACCATTTTGAAAAACCAAGTTTTTATACAACATTTTTCATATTTTCCTTTTTATGCATAAAGAATCAAAAAAAATTTGAAAACTACCTTTAAACATCCTTAGTTATTGTGATTAAAGCAATTACGGCGGTGGAATGATGATAGACATGACGAGTTTGCTGCGTTCAATCGACAACAGCCACAAAGGGCTTCAATTGCTATTAGGCGATTTTTATAAGGACTTTTCAGACGCAGCGATCAACATAGAAATGCTTCATAAAAGTGACCGTTTTGATGAGCTCAACAACTACTCAAAGAGATTAAAGACCATCTTAACTTTACTGTGCGATCAAGACTTACCACCCAAAATGGCCAAATTGGAACATTTGAGTAAGCACGAATTCCCTGCACCAGAAGATCTTTTAGAGGATGTAAAAACTGAATTGCACAACGTCAATCGACAAATCAATCACTTGTTGGACATTAAGGAAGTAATAGATGACAAGTCATCGAGGTAGTCATGAGCAATAACCAAATAGAACATCACTTAAGAAAAGCGCTCGTTTCTAATAATGAGGCTTCTAAGGTCACAGCTGATGACACCATTGTGCTTGCAAGTGCCATGACCAGTGTTCACAAAACGTTGCTCATCATATTCCTACTCGCTTTAGTCGCTATCGCCGTGGCATCACAAGCGCGTATAGACATCGTCGTTTCTGTACGTGGTGAACTGTTATTGGAATCTGACGTTGAGAAGGTGCAACACCTAGAAGGCGGCATATTGGAAGAGATGTTAGTCCGAAAAGGAGAAGTCGTTTATGAAGGACAGCCGATCGCACGAATTCGCTCACTAGACCGCAACACACAACTCGATACCGTGAATACTGAAATTATTCAGATAGAGCTCGATAAGATTCGTTATGAAAGCTTACGCGACATGGTAGAACCCAACTTCGCTTCTTATATCGAAAAATTTCCAGAACAAGTTCAGGTCAACATGAATACATGGCGACAAGAGTTCTCTAAAAACCGTTCAAATGAAGAGCTCATTACCCACGATATTAAACACAAAAACTCCCTGATTAAATCAATGCTTAAGCGTCGTAAAAGTTCAGAGAACCAACTATCGCTCATTCGCAAACAACTCAACATCAAAAATACGCTTTATAAAGAAGAGATGGCGTCTTATGTCGACGTCCTCAACATGAAAGTACAAGAATCCAATATGGTACGTGAGATTGAGAACCTTGATGAGTCGGTCATGAACGAACGTTTTCAGCTCGACAAACTGGAAAAACAACACCGTGACTTGGTTGAAAATCGAAACTCCGAGTACCAAGCACAAATCATTCAAGCGAATAAAGATCTCAAGCTAAAACGTATCTTACAACCACAACATTCCGACAAGGTTGATCGACTGGTTGTCTACTCTCCGGTGGATGGTGTGGTCGACAAACTGCACTTCAATTTCCGTTCAGCTGTGATTCCGCCAGGCGAGAGTATCGCCGATATTGCCCCAATAAATAATTCGCTACACGGCGAAGCGAAGATTCCACGTAAAGACATGGGATTTGTAGAAATCGGACAGGCTGTGAAGGTAAAAATGGATACCTATAACTTCGCTAAATATGGATTTGTTGAGGGAACCATCGCCTCAATCAGCCGCTCGTCTTATGAAGAAGAAGACGCCGAATTCTATTTAGCAGAGATTGAAATTGACCGAAACTTTCTTGAACGAGGAGGCACTCAATACAAATTATCACCTTATATGGAATTTACCGCCGATGTAAAAACAGGTTCGCGTCGCGTGATCGAATACGCAGCGAAGCCAGTGATGTCTGCCATCGAAGATGCTTTCGATGAGAGGTAATCAATGAGCGGAAAACCTTCGTACAATATTTCTGTACCCGCCCTGCGACTGAGCATATTGTTTAGCATCGTACTGGCTGCGCTCGCTTTCTATTTATACTTTTCTTGGTCAAAAGTAGATTCAGTCGCGCAAGTGCAAAGTGCCCCACTGCTCATACAAGCTCAGAAGCTTAATCAGACCATCGAACAAGATATTCAAACTCTGCAGCAGTGCTTAAGTAACGACACTTGTGGTACTAACGAATTCAATCTAGTTAACTTGAAGCGTGAAATAGATGAATTTCGATCTTTAGCCTCTTTGAACAAAACTGAGTTCAGCTTGGTTGGCGCTACTGAATACACTCAACTTGAATTAGCGATTAACCGTTTCTCCGATAGCGCTAAAGCACGTGCCGATGTACTCGATTTATATCTCTCACTGACCAACAACTATCTGCAGATGGATGACAACTACCGCACCATGTTTAACAACCATGCGAGCGATTTGATGTCTGAGAAAAACGAGTTCTTCGTTTGGTTGTTTATGGTGGTCGTAATACTGGCCGTGATAACGGTTCTATCTAACGCTGTCGCCATGTTGAAACTGAAGAAATCCAGCTCTAACGAACGCGAAATCGACTATGAGTTCGATGCTCTGTATCAAGAACTAAAACAGTTAGATTTACAAAGGCTTGAAGAGCTTCTTAATGAAGTGAGCATCAACCCTAAGCAGCGCCAGATCTACTCTCACTTGAAGCTAATCTTCGGTAAATTGGAAGACCAAAAACGTAATAACGATCTCTACAAACAGTTGTATGCGTTAATCGGTTATGAGATTCGCGGAATCACCAATACCATCAACGGTGGTGTCCAATATCTGGTTCAAGAAACCGATGAAAACGGCGTATTGATGGCAAAGGATATTACCTCTGCATGTAGTACATTATCTGAGTTAGCAGAAAACTATAATCGTTTGATTTCACAGGGTACGGAAAGTAAATCGAAAGAATTTTCATTACTCAACGTATTGTCGGAATTGATGATTCATATCAGCGCCAAAATTCAACGAAATGAAGGCGAACTTGACTGCTTTATCTCTGACAACTTACCCAATCGCGTAGAAGGACAATCCACCAGCTTGTTCTGGATATTATTCCTGCAGCTTTCCAATGCCATTCAACTCAAATCAAATAAGAAGCTATTTGTGACGATTGAATCGGGTGCGGCGTCAGACATGGAAAATACCCGTGTCACCATCAATCTCAACTTCTTATCAACGCTGGATGTCTCTGTTGCCAAGCTCAATAAACTCCATTGGAGCGCACACAAAGACCATACAGCCAATACAGATGACTTAGCAAAAAGCGTTCTGAAAGATTACGGCTATTACGAGAGTCACTGGTTCCAGTCAGGGGCACAGGAACGTTTTCAGATTGAGCTTGATCTCAAGGCGAAGAATTTCCACACAGAAAAGACTCGCTTCGACGGTAAGCGTTTACTGCTGTGCGCCAACACTCAAGTTCGCATCGATGTGATGAAGAAAATGCTCAGTAATTTGGGGCTGGACATCACCGAGATTCGCACTGCCAATGAGTTATTTTCAGCGGCGAAGACCTTTGGTGATTACGATGCGATTATGCTCACCGATACCTTTGAACCCAACAAGTTACCGTCACTGAGTAAAACGGTGAAATCTCAACTTAAGAACCACCCAAATACCAAGTTGCTGTTATCGGTAACCAACACTCAGCATGCGCAAGAGTGTCACAGCTTCGTCGATAAGATCATCAACTCCCCTGCGATTCCTTATGAGTTTATTCCTAACTTGCTCACCATTATGGAAGCGGAAGCATCAGAAGAACAAATGGAGAACAGCTCATTCCTAATCGTAGAAGATGACCGAGTTCAGCAGATTTTACTTAAACGAATCCTTACCAAGCAAGAATATGAACCAGAAATGGTTGGCGATGGCGCTGACGCAGTGAAACACTTCATGAATAAACGTTCTGACATCATCTTTATGGATTGCATCATGCCGGGTATGGGCGGCATCGAAGCAACAAAACGTATTCGCCAGTTTGAACAAGAAAACGAGAAGAACCCTTGTACCATCATAGGTGCAACCGCATTGACCAGCAGTAACGAACACCAGGCTTGTATTGAAGCCGGAATGGATTACGTGATCAGCAAACCTTATAAAAGCGACCAAATCATCAAGGTGATCAACAAGTATGTGGCGGTACAAAAACTTAACTAGCAGCATTATGGCTGCGCTTGTATTAAGCACGACACCTTCAGCATCGGCGACTACCCTGCTTGAAGCGGTAGAGCTCGGCCTGCAAAACAGCCTGTCTCTTCGTGCGAGTGATAAGGGCGTGGAAGAAAACGAGTACAACATAGGGATCAGCCGATCTAAGTTTCTGCCTTCACTCAATGGTGCTGCCGATACCACATGGAACGAGAATGAAACCTTGCTATCAAGCGTACCCGATGAAACCTCTAGCTATAACTCAAACAGCTACAGCCTTTCTCTTTCGCAATCCATATTCAATCTTGGCGACATTTTTAAATATGGGACGGCTAAGCTTGACTTCAATATCGAAGAAGTGAAGCATGAGAACAAAATCCAAAGCACTATTTCGGAAATCGGGTCTCAATACTTTGAGTATTTGAAAAACAACGCACAGATAAAAGCGACTAAAGTTGAGCTTAAATCGTCTGAGACGCGTGAACATCAAATGCGACGTAATGTAGAGCTAGGTAACACCGCAGCCAGTGAGCTGTACGAAGTAATTGCTCAGAAAGAAGGCGTGTCGAACCGATTAAGAACCTTGCAAAAAGATCGACGTGTCATTCTCAACGGGCTCTCTATTCAAATTCAATACCCTATCACTCCGTCGCAAGACATATACGAAAGCGTACCGCTAAAAGAGATAAACGAAACCGAGCAACGGACGATCATGGATCAGGCGTTAAAGCTGAATAACGACTTGTTGGTGGCAAAGAAAAACGTAGAGAGAAGCCGCAGAAGCTTAAAAGAGAGCGGTTCAAACTTCTTACCGACCGTTTCGCTTTCAGCCAGCTATCGACATGATGACGCCAATAACTACGATAAAACCGACATTACAGCCACAGGCGAAAGTAACTCAACCAGTGTTGGCTTAAACCTCGCAGTGCCTATCTTGTCGGGTGGTTCTGATTACTATGGCTATCAAAAATCATCGACGGCCATCGAACGTACTGAGCTGCTTTACCAAGATTCGCTTTATACCACACGTAACAGCGTGAATACCTCAGTGCTCAACATTAACGATTTCTCGCAGTCTATAAGCAGTTTCGAAAACATCATTCGCGCCAACTACGCATCTTATAAAGGGATCCAAAGAGCCTACCAATTAGGCACGCGTACCATCACCGACTTGCTGGCGGCGGAAAGTAAACTGTTCAGCGCTTTGAGAGACTATGAAAGCGCACGATACGACTACATCATCGAGACCATCAAGCTTGAGCAAATTAAAGGCATACTCTCAATTCAATCGATAGAGAGCATCATGCAATTGATGAGCGATATTGAAGGGCGAAACAATCAAGATTTGGTGCCGAAACACCTTCTCTCAACCGATTCATTGAGAAAAGGCGGTCGTAATGCAAACTGAACAATTTTCGCAAAAGATCAATATGGCAGATAAGTGTTATCTGACTTTCTCAACGATAATATCGACCTTGTTTGGCTTGGTGCTGCCCTTCTCCATTCTGATCATTTTTGACCGAGTGTTACCCAACCAAGCACAAGATACTCTGTTCTTATTGTTCGCGATTATCTTGATTTCCATCTTTCTCGACTATCATTTGAAAAATCAGGAAGAGAAGATTTCCTCTGTCATCATGAGGCAGTTTGAGACCAACTTAACCAACAAGGTATTTCAATCCATCTGTTTGGCTGAGATCTCTAAATTCCGCCGTTTAGAACCGGGCGAATACCTAGAACGAATCTCAACCATTCCTGAACTTAAGACTTTCTTTGGTGGAGAGTCGGTTCGAGCGCTTATCAACCTTGCCGTCAGCGTGATCACTATCCTCATCATAGGACTCATCAACATATGGGCTGGCATTACCCTTCTTATTGCCTCTGTCATCTTGGCTATTTTTGCGTGGAGCCTTTCCAAACAAAAAATTGGTAGTTTGCAGAATAAGTCAGACATCGAAGGGTTAACCACCTCCAAAATCATCGAGATCATCTCTAGCCCGCTTGATATCAAAGCTCGAAATATGGAATACCGCGTTGAAAGCCTGATGACACAAATGGTCGAAGAGCGCGAAGTTGAGAACATCAAATATGAGCAGATTGAATCGAACTTCAGCCTAATATTGGCGCTCATCCAACAGCTTTCTATAGCTTGTGTTGTTGTGGTACTAGCAACGGCCGTTATCAATATGGAATCTAGCCAAGGCATCATGGCCGCGATCATCATGCTAACCAACCGTTATTTTGCGCCTTACCAACAAGTGATGCGCACCGCGAGCCGTTGGGAGTTAAACAAACTCCATATACAACGTATCGCCGAACTGCTTGAGCTGGCGGCTTCGGTTGAACATCAGCATGAGACAACAGAGGTTGAACGTATTTCGGTTAAGTATTCTGAAAAACAGCGTATCGAGTTCGAACTTGGGCAAGCCTATTTACTGACAGGGAAAAGTGGCTCAGGCAAAACACACCTTGCCAACTGTATTACTCGCCAGAACAGCGATAACAAACTGGACATCATGATTAATGACACGCCTCTCGATGACGTCAACTACAACGTTTGGCGTAACAGCGTGCTGATGGTCGATAAAACAAGCTCATTCGTGGAAGGGACCATTATTGATAATCTAACCTGCTTCCGACCAAGTTTGAATAATACGGCGTTTGCACTGTGCGAGACCATGAACATCAAGGCACAAATCGATGGGCTTCCTGCTGGTTTTTACACAGAACTCAAAGGCCACATGCGCAATCCATTCTCACGCCAAGTAGGTTACGCCTTATTATTGGTTCGCGCCCTGCTCGCCAGTAAGCGTGTATTGATATTTGATGATATCGATTGTGTCTATGATGAGGAATTTGCACGAGTGGTGCTGACCAGTACCGCCTATCGTGCCAATGACAAAATCCTAATCATCGCCAGTAATAAGATGGACAAACTAAACCACCGCCTCAAACGCGTAAAACTTACCGGAGGTGATCAATGAGCATCCTAGTTGATTTCAACAATGTTCCGCAGCGGGTGTTGGACTTTGAAGCAAGTGGTTATGATGAACGCTACAGTCAGTCACCGCTGATTCGTGGCTTAGCTTACACCTTAATTGCACTGGAATGGGAAGGCACGCCGTCTATTCTCAGTGACGCTTTTATTCCCAAACAAAAAGACAGTGACAGTTTTACTGCGACCATAGAGCGTCTTGGATACCGCTGTGATGTGACCAAGCTAAAGACTCTCGAGAATATCGATCAGTACCCTCACCCATGCTTTATTGAGATAGAGAACCTTAGCGCCATTTTCTTAGGTACTAAGGATGGAAAGTTACTCTTGTTTGATTACACGAACAACAACACCATTGAATACCCAATGTGTAAAAAGCCCTGTTTGCTGATTTCGATTAGCGAATATTCTCGTCTATTCCGCGAACCACCGCCGGAATCGCAAGACAGAAGCAATTGGATAAAATACGCTTTCTATCGTTATAACAACGAACTTAAAAGCTTGATCATACTCAGTTTCGTCATCAGTATACTGGGCGCGTTACAGCCTTTCTTTATTATGAGTGTGTATAACTTCGCGCTCACTTCGAGTTCTCAAGCAACGCTCTATTGGCTCACTTTATTTGCCATCATTGTTGGCTTCTCGGAGTATTTCTTCAAAAAGATGCGGGTCAACATCATTGCCACGTCCGGTAAAGATCTCGCGGTGCACATCTCACAAGCCGTAATATCGAAACTTCTCTGGCTGCCCTACGCGATGACGTCAACCGCTGGGGTTTCGTCTCAGTTGGCTCGTTTGAAAGATATCGATACCTTCCGACGCTTAGTGACCGCAGAATCAACGCTTAGCTATTTTGATATGCCGTTTGTGATTGTATTTATCATCGCGATTGCCCTGATGTCTGGTACCGCGGCATTGGTGGTAATGGGTGGTTTAATACTGATGCTAGTGTTCTGTATTTACTCTCGCTATATCTACTCGCAAGCCACGTCCAAAAGCTCGCGCGCCAATGCGATGGTTTCGTATCAATGGAATGAAATTCTTCGTGGTATCAAGACTATTCAAGGCCTACCTTTACTTCGTGTCGTTCAATCTCGGTTCAGTGCTTCACATATGCAAAGTACCAGTGATGCCGAGAACGTTGCCGTAACGAACAGTAAGATTCAGGCCGCTGGCGGCAGTTTGATCCAGGTGATTGGTACTGCAAGTATCGTGACCGCAGTAATCGGCGTAATGGAAGGGACTTCTGACGCTGGTGCGATGCTCGCGACAGTGATATTGGTTTGGAAGGCGTTAGGTCCGATCATGGGTATATACAACTCAATTTCTAAATTCCAGTCGATTAAGGCTTCATCAGCACAGATCAATAACTTAATGTCGATGAATGACGATAAACTGACCTTAGAGAAGAGCCCGCCTATTCGCTTGTTCCAAGGTAGCATTGTTGGCAGTGGTGTCAGTCATCGTTACACAGGTGCGGCGACCGGCTTAACCAACCTTGGTTTTAAGATACCACCCAGTGGAAAAGTCGTCATTTGTGGCCCTACCGGTTGTGGGAAAACAACACTCATCTCAATCATTGCTGGCTTAGAGGATCGTTATCAAGGCGCAGTATCCGTTGACGGCTACAACATCAAGCAGTTCAATAGCTACCGTTATCGCACCTCAATTAACTACATCCCTTTTAACCTGCATATTTTTGAAGGCTCACTAGAAACCAACTTCATTCTGCATAACGGTCTCATTCCAACAGAGAAGATGCAAGAGATGGTGAGCTTCTTCGAACTGGACGAATGGCTACCAGAAGGCTTAGCGACTCAATTGAGTGTCGATAAGTGCAAAGGTCTTCCAAATGGAATTCAGCAAAAGCTTCGTTTGGCCCTTGGCTTGGGCAACTGTGAGCAATCTCTGATAATCATTGATGAGCCCTTCAATGGTGCCGAGCAAGAAAACGCGCAATACTTTAACCGTTTGTTTAGCGATAAGTTGCTGAATAAGACAGTCATTTTTTCGACCAATGATCCCGGCTTAATCGCCACATCCAACATGAGTTTGGTTCTAGAGCCAGATGGAAACTTGAAATATTTTGGCTTAACAGACAAATACTTAAACAGTTTGAGCTAAATCATAACGCTTACTCACAATTCGTCATTTCGCGACATGGATGTAATTGACAAAATCATAAGTGAGAGAGATGATTCGATCCAATACCACAGGTAACAAGGAAACAAATGTACACATTCGTTGCAGACAAGCTTGATGTTGCTTACTTATCCGCAATTCCTGAGAATCATATATTTCAGGGCTGTGACGTGCCTGAAGAAGAAATCGAACTTCGAGAGATCATTGAGATTTGGTACGAATGTTCATTCCTGCCTGCTTTCAATCTTCAGAAAATTGTTATCGAAAACAAAGCTGAGCTCACAGTTGTACAAACACATGTTTTGAGCAACGATACGAGCACGCTCGCCTTTCTACTCAAAAACAGAACATATCGCGCCGCGTTGAACAGAATGCTCGGTATTTGGACATTAGAACCCTCTGCAAAAACGGTTTTAGAGCAACTTCTTTTCGAACTAAGCCTTGATACAAAACGCCCTCATTAACACGAATTTTAAGTAATTCATCAATAAGCATAAAATTAAACAAACTGCCAAACGCTATAAATTACTAATAAAAGAACGTATATCAAAATAAGCTCTGGAATCACAAGAACTTATACCCCTCCCACACTTCTATTAAATTTGCGGTTTCAAAGTTTCCATATCGGCATTTTTATTCTACTGTTTTTATATAAAAACAGTTGGATGGATCCTTATATGGCGATTACGGTCTGGAATAACCTTTCAGTCAAACATAAACTCTTTGGCTTAGTTCTACTTCCCATTTCATTACTACTCTTCCTCGCAGGTAGACAAGCTTATATTTTAACGACTCAGTTGACCGATTTTGAGCGAACCAATCAGTTATCTGTGTATCTTCAAGATATCTCGGTTCTGTATCGAAGTACTTTGGCCTCAAGTCCGGAAGAGTTCGCGATACAGAGCGGTCAAGCAAAGGCAGAATTAGAGAACCTGTCTCCAATCATTTTTTTAGATGCTTCTGATGAGATTAATCAACTGGTTGCCGACTTCAGCGAAGCAACCTTATCGACAATGCAAGCCACTGACAGCTACGATAAATTGGATGCCCTTGAGTGGCAGAGCGACTTATACAAGCAGTTATTGCTCGAAATAGAAAAAGTCCCATTCGAAAACACCAAGCGGGGAATTCAACAACACCTCACCGCATTGCAGCAACTGGAATGGCTGATGTTCTGGTCAAACGAAGAATTTAAGCTGGGTACCTCTCTGATTGAGATATTCCAAAGCAGCCAAGAATACGATCCAGAACTTGCAGAACAGATTGAAACTTTGAGTGAAAGACAGCAATTGTTCTTAGAACGCTTTGTGTCATTGAATGCCAATGAACACCAAGTGTCGTTGATGGTTGAAGTTTTTCGAAATGATGTTTTTGCTCAAAGCCAAGAGATTAGAAGCGCGCTACTCGACCTAAACACAATCAGCCAACTGACTCCACAAGAAGTCTCAGTTGGATTAGAGGCGATGAGTGCTCGACTTAACTTATTACAAAGCCTTGGCGGCGTGATTAAACAAGAATTCCAACAAGAAGTTGAGCAAGCCATCTATAACGCACAAATACAGCGAACCCTGTTTATTTCAATCGTTGCTTTACTCGCAACCATCGTAATGGGGCTCACCTTAACGTTAGCGAGACAAGTGACTAATAACCTAAAATTGGTGTTGGACTTTTTGAAAAGTGAGAGCGACGAAACCCGCCCCTCTTTGGAGAAGCTAATACAAGGTAAAGATGAACTCAGTGTGTTTGCTCAGAAAGTCGAACGACTCACCATTGAACGAGAACACGCAAAAGAGAAATTAACCTTAGCCGTAGAAGACGCAGAGAAAGCCAAAGACCACGCAATACAAGCTAGCAAAGCGAAAAGCAGCTTCTTAGCCAATATTTCTCATGAAATTCGTACCCCACTCAATGGCGTTATTGGTATTTCCGAGATTCTTGCAGATACCCCACTCACACCCACACAGCGTGATTATGTGGATACGATTGAAACTTCATCCCAACTGCTACTGAGCTTGATCAACGATATCTTAGACTTCTCGAAGATTGAATCTGGCATGCTGTTAATCAGCCCGCACTCGGCGTCGATTAGAGAATCGATATACGACATAGCCTCTATTGTTGCGCCAAAAGCTAAAGAGCAAAAAATATCGGTTAACGTCGATATCAGCCCTGATACACCAGCTCGCGTGATGATCGACGATCACCGCTTAAGACAGATCCTAATGAACTTTATGTCGAATGCAGTGAAGTTTACGGCTGAAGGTGGCGTAACACTGTCGATCAAAACACTCGAACAATCTGATGATAATGTCACCATTCGATTTGCCGTTCGCGACACAGGTATTGGTATCGGCAAGCAACAACAGAAACAAATATTCGAGCCCTTTGCTCAAGAAGATGACTCAACTACACGTCAATTTGGCGGTACTGGTCTTGGCCTCGCCATCAGTACACAGTTGGTCGAACTGATGGGTGGCCAGATTCAGCTCGATTCAGTCAAGGGGGAAGGCAGTTGTTTCTACTTCGACTTAGAATTACCCGTTGACATGATGCTACCGAAACCAAGCACGGCAACCGCTGACATTTATGTTCTGGGTAACGAGAACATGCTTTCTACACGAATAGAATGCGACCTTAACCTTTATGGCTTAAAGGTAACTCAGCGAACGAATAACACTTCCGCGATGACCGAACAACTCGCGACTCAGAAACACAATAAACCGATTACTGTCGTTTTCGCTGAAGATGATGCATTCCTAGCTAATACCCACGCAGATAACTTAGCTAAGCTGCACCAAAATGGCATCACTATCTGTTTGATACGTTCTTTCTTAAGTGAGCCTGCGGATCTTGGCGACAACGTTACTGCACAAGTCGCACAGCCCCTACTCGGCTTACGTTTAATTAAAGCTATTGAGCTCTGTGATACGCAGGGTTTAGCCGAGCTTTCAGAGGCAAGCCAACAACCTCTAGAGATCCAACACAAGATACTCATCGTCGAAGACAACAAGATCAACCAAAAAATTGCTGGGCTTCATGTCGGTAAAAGTGGTTTTGAATTCGAGTTCGCTAATAATGGTCAAGAAGCTGTGGACATGTTCACCGCAAACCCTCATTACGCAGTGATACTGATGGACTGTATGATGCCCGTCATGGATGGCTTTGAAGCGACAAGCAACATTCGACGCGTTGAAAAAGAGACCAACGCCACGCGCCGTATCCCTATCATCGCCTTAACCGCCAGTGTGATTGATGATGATATTCAAAAGTGTTTCGACGTAGGTATGGATGACTATGTACCAAAGCCATTCAAATTTGAAATGCTAAAAGAAAAAGTACTTGCCGCCGTTGAAGCGATGCCACTTCCTGCTGCCTACAAAACTAAATCTACGAAAAAACCCGCGACCGTAACGCCGATTCTTAATGCTTCAGCTAAGCGAACATTGCCAGAAGAAAGAGTGCAAAACACGGTTCCGAGTAAATCTGAAAGAATACTGCTCGTCGAAGACAATCGAGTTAACCAAAAAGTCGCTTCTGTGATGTTAACAAAGGCCGGCTACGCGTTTGAAATCGCCGACAACGGACAAATCGCCGTCGACATGTACCAAAACGACAGTAGCTTCGACATTATTCTAATGGATTGCATGATGCCCGTTATGGACGGCTTCACTGCGACCAAAGAGATCAGAGAGCATGAGAAAAACCTAGGCTTAAGCAAAACGCCTATCATCGCGTTAACCGCCAGTGTTATCGACGATGATATTCAAAAGTGCTTTGATTCAGGCATGGATGGATATGTAGCGAAGCCCGTAAGAAAAGAAAAGCTATTCCATCAAATAGAAAGTGCGACTTGTTAGGAGATACCCATGGATTGGATTAGAACAATAAAAACACTTCCCCGCAGAGTCATGTTGCCAGTCACGGTAGGGCTATTAGGAAGCTTGCTTCTTCTCAGCCCTGCTCACGCCGCTGAAGATTATGCCATATTTTCTTTAGACTCCGGATTTGAAGAGATATCAATAAACAAAGCGCGAAAGCTCTATAGAGGGAAAACTAAACGCCTCAATGGCAAACGTGTTGAACTGTCTGATTGGCCTGAGAACAGTGCCGAAAGAGAGGACTTTTATCAGCTTTTGCTTGGAAAAAATGCAGCTCAAATGAATGCACACTGGGCTGGTTTATCTTTTTCAGGAAAAGCGCGTTATCCAAGAGAAATCAAAACGGCGTCAACCGACAGCTTAGTGGACTGGCTTGATGACAAACCAAACCGTATTGGTTACTCCCCACTCTCTTCGGTCCCTCAAAATGCCAACATTCTCTACGTTATAAGTTCGGAGAAATAATATGAAAAGAATAATTACGTCAGTACTGTGTGCTTCAGTTGCCTCTCCGGCTTTTGCGATTATTGAACTTACCGATAATTTTTCGTTAAGCGGATTCGGTTCTACTTCTTGGGCAACCTCAGATAACGATAATCCATTAATCATCAACCGCGGTTTTACCGATGAAAATTGTTACGACTGTGATACCACATTTGGGGTTCAGTTAGACTACTTCTACAACTCATTCAAAGCTTCTGTGCAAGTTGTCAAACCACCCCAATATGATTGGAGTGACCCTCAACTCGAATGGGCTTACCTCGGATACGAGTTTAACGACTTCGATGTAAGTATTGGACGCTTAAGGCTGCCACTGTTCCTTGCCTCTGAATACTACTATGTCGGCCAAGCCTATATGACGGCGAGACCCCCTACAGAGGTATATAACGCCGTATTAGGTATCACTGCCTTCAATGGTATCAAAGTGAGCTGGACTCATGATGTAAGCGATGAAGCTACCCTACTACTCTCTCCGTTTTTCGGAATTAAAGATAACAATGAAGTCGACTTCAATTCGACAACTGAGCTTGAATTTGAAACCAATCGAATGTTTGGTGCCAATCTACAATTGAGTGGAGAAGATTATCGTTGGAATTTGTCATTCCTCGATTCCAATTTTGACCAAACCGTAAAGATTAAAAACATCGGTTCACTTCCAACAGCAGACAACCAACACATCCAACTTTGGTCGTTAGGTGCTGAGTACGAATTCGGCCAAGCTGTACTTGCCAGTGAAGGGCAAATCAGCGACTTCTCTTCATCCATGTACGCAAGTCTTGGTTACCACTTAGGGTCATTCACGCCTTACGTCGTTTATGGCGCACAATTTGACTCCAATGAACACTTAGAGGGGAACAGCTACTTAATTGGCGTTGACTATGATGTGTTACCTAACGTGTCTATTAATGGTGAAGTGCAATATTTTGAGGCTCGTAAAGCAAACGGTGCCTTTGTTGAGGATTTCAATGCACTTACTGGTTTTGATGACAAAGATGCCGTCCTTTACACCATCATGTTGAGTTTCGTTTTCTAATCAAGCGTGAAAATAATCGACATTAGAAATAAAAGCCCAAGCTAATCAAACAGTCTGGGCTTTTTTATGTCTTTGAATTGTCATGCTTAACAAGCCATAACATTGGTCTTAACTCTCCTTTCATCCAGAAATATTGAGATGATTTCATTCCAATGTCAGCAGCGTCAGCATTGTGTAAGAAGGCTGCAAACTCACGAACTTCACCGCCTTTATTCAGTCAACCTAAGAGCGAATAAACAGATACCTTAAACGGAGAACGCATGCGAATAGCGACTTTATCTTTAAGTTTGGTTTCAGCGGTCGGTTTCGCGGCTGAGCCAAATCCTTTTCCAATTACGCCAGATGAAAGTGGCGAAGAGTTTATGGCAAGTGCAACGAATCCATATGTAAGCAGCACTGGGTATTCGATACTCAAAAAAGGCGGTAATGCGGTCGACGCGATGGTGGCGATGCAGATGACAATGTCGGTGGTTGAACCGGATATGACTGGGATTGGCGGTGGTACTTTTGCGCTGTTTTACCAAAAAGACAAAGATCAATTCCTCGCACTTGATGGACGAGATGAAGCCCCTTCAACTGCTACTCCAGACATGTTCATGGAAAATGGAAAAGCACTAAGTCGAAACGAGATTTTAGGGGCTCGTTCTGTAGCGGTTCCCGGCACACTTCGTTTGCTCTATAGCACTCATCAACAATACGGAAAACTGCCATGGTCTGAGCTTGTTCAACCCGCAATTGAACTGGCGAGTAAGGGCTACGCGATGAACAGCTACACCTACGACATCGTGGTTCGTGAACAAGAACGATTGATTGAAGATCCAGAAATCGAAGCCCTGTATTGGAATAGCGACCAAATCAAACCAACCGGCACATTGATGAAAAACCCTAAGCTTGCCGACACTCTGAGCAACATTGCCCAACAAGGCGATAAGTACCTTTATGGTGGCGAGTTTGGTAAGCACATCGTTGAAACTGTGAACAGCAGAATCGATGCCGACCACGCAAAGCTCTCAATAGAAGATTTTGAACAGTACCAAGTGAAACAACGTGAGGTTATCGAAAGCGACTATCGTGGCAACAAGATTGTCTCGTTCGGTTATCCAGCTTCTGGTGGCGTGATGGTTGCTCAAAGCCTTGAAATGTTAGAAGCTTATGACTTAGCCGATATGTCTAAAACCGATGTTGAACCTTGGCGCTTGATGACCGAAGCCATGAGAATAGCCAAAGCCGATCGCATCGCTTATGCCGGTGACCCAGATTACATCGAAGCGCCAGTTGCTGCCCTACTCGACAAAACCTACATCGATGAGCGACGTAAGCTCATTCCGGAAAGTGGCATTGCGAAAACAACGCCAAAAGCAGGCAAGCTAACCGATACTGATTACGCTCAGTATCAAGGTTTTGAGAGCCAAGATACCGGGCACATATCCATCATCGACAAAGACGGTAATGCCATTGCAATGACCAGCACCGTCGGCACAGGTATGGGATCAGGGGTAATGGTCGATGGTGTGATTCTTAACGCACAAATGGCAAACTTCTCCACCAAACCCACCATAAACGGTAAACCGACTCAAAACTCTATTGAAGCAGGTAAGCGACCTCGTTCCGCGATCACCCCGTTAATGGTTATGGATAAAAAAGACGACCTGCGTTTAGTGGTTGGTTCTCCTGGTAGCTCACAAATTCCGGGGTATGTGTTAAAAACCGTGGTTGGTGTTTTAGATTGGGATCTGTCTGCGCAGGAAGCAATTGACCTTCCAAACATCCAATACGGCACCAAGATAGATCGCACCAAACCTTATGACCCAACGGGTTTATTGGTCGAGAAGAAGACTTACGCTGAAATGTTGGTTCCAGAATTTATGCAGCTCGGTTACCCAGTACATGTCATTCCAGTGGTCAGCGGTTTGAACGCCATTGAAATCAAAGATGGCAAGATCCATGGCGCGACAGACAGACGCCGTGCATCCACCTCAATGGGCGAATAATTTAACTTAACGGGTGAGAGAATAAGCTCACCCACTTTAGATGTTTCCAACTTGTGCCTTGCTTTAATAGACATTCCAAACAGAACTCTAGATCCAAAAAAGCCAGTCGAATATTTCGACTGGCTTTTCATAAGCGGCTTATCAATTTACTCATTCAAATATTATGAGCTTGGCGCTACTCGCTTCTCTTTCAGCTGTTCAATAACATAATCAGGAGCCACTTTACCTAGCTCACTTAAGCAATCATCGGTCTTGTCGTTGCCGTATCGCACGTAGATATCACATACCGCGTATAACTGCTCTGGAGAACCAGAGATCAAATACGCCTTCTCGAACGATTTAGTCGACTTGTCGATATCCAACTCTTCTTGTAGTACCCCATTCAGATACCAGTAATAGCTGTTATCTTTTGCAAGTTCTGCTGCTACTTCAATCTCTTTGGCTGCTGCTGCCTTGTCTTCAAGGCGAACCAAAGTTAATGACTTAGAATAGTGCATCGCTGCATTGTCCGGCACGTTCTTCAAACCACGATCCAACACCTCGACCGCTTGTTGATCTTTATTCTGAGCTCGGAAGTTATCCGCGTAGCTCAGCCAAACTTGAGGGTCTTTCTGGTGAGTATTAATCAACTCAAGATAAATCGTTTCCGCTTTATCCCATTCATTGTGCCAACGGAGCACGTCAGCGAACAACAATTGAAACTTTTCAGATTCTTGTGATTCCAAGAATGTGATTAACTCAGCGACGGGTTGTTCAATTTGTGCTTTCTGTTCTTTATCTAACGTATTGTAATCACGTACTAAGTTCGATGTTGCCGAGTGACGAACCATAGAATCTGTATCGCTCAGCAAAGGCGAAACTAACGCCCAACGGTGCTCAAGTTGATATGGCGAAGAACCGATAATCGAAGCCTCTCGAACTTCAGGGTTTTGATCTTTCAAACCTCTTGCAACCGCCACCAGCGCATTCTGGCTTGGGTATGAAGCAAGCTCTTGCAGTGCACCAGTACGATTCTCTATAGATTGGTTCTGATCTTGTGCCATGTAAGACAACTGTTGAATACGGGTTTGTGTGTCCGTCATTTCGAGCACTTGATTGATATTTTTTGCCGGTGCGTCAACAGTTTGCTGAACGCTATTCGCTGCCATTGCTGACGTTGAAATCAATGCGGACGTTGAAACTAATAAAGCAACAGCCGTCGCTAAACTCTTCTTCATCATAGTATTACCTTAAACTGGAGAACTTAGCCTGTCCTTAGACTCGTATCTGATTAAATTTGTCTTAGACCTGTTGACCCAAAAAACGAGTTAAAACTTGGTCTCGAACGTAGTTTGTTGCGCCTGTTTTGCACGATGTGCCATCAATACTGAGTCACTGAATTTGCCATGAGCAACCGGATGCCCCATCGCACGAGCGATATAAGCCATCGACTTGTCGACATGAGAAAAGAACTTGTGCCAACCTGCACATAAGTAGTTCAAGCCCGGTTCGCCTGCGCGAGTTTTGATAAAGCGGTTTTTAGGACATTCACCATGACAAGCAAACTTGTAATCACACTGCTGACATTGACTGGTCATTGTGCGTGATTTAGCGAAACCAAACTTTTGCTGTGGTGCGCTGTACGCCAAGTCATCAAGCTTCTCGTGATGAATATTGCCAATCTTGTATTCAGGGTAAACATAGTGGTCGCATGAGAATACGTCGCCATTAGGCTCCATCGCGAGGCCTTTACCGCAGATTTCATTCAGAGTACAAAGCGGGTTAGGACGCCCTATCCATGTTTCTAAACTTGCTTCAAAATACTGAACGAACACTTTACCGATGTCGTTCTTCGCCCACTCATCAAATACAGAAATAAGGAAGTTACCCCAAGCCAAGTCCGACACACACCACGATTCCATGATCGAGTCTTTATGGCCTGGGATCAGACGTTTGTCGCCTTGTTTAAGCTGCTCACTCACTTGAGACGTTTGTGGCGCAACCGTTCTAAAGGTTTTTTGCTCAACGATAGGGATAAACTGCATTTGCGGTGACTTCACCACATCACGTAGGAAGCGATACACCTCAAGTGCATTTTGACTGGTGAGGTTATTCACACAAGTCAGCGTTGCGAATTTCACTTGATGTTTGTGCAGCAGTTCAACGGCCGCCATCACTTGTTTGAATGTACCACGGCCTGCTCTGTTGACACGATACGCGTTGTGTAGCATTTCAGGGCCATCAATACTCAAGCCGATTAGGAAATTGTTCTTTGCTAAGAATCGGCCCCAGTCGTCATTCAATAATGTGCCATTGGTTTGCAGATCATTTGAAATCAACACCCCTTCAGGTCGGTACTTTTTCTGTAGTTCAACCACTCTTTCAAAGTACGCTAAACCCAGCATGGTCGGTTCACCGCCCTGCCATGAGAAGATAATTTCAGGCGTATTTTGACCTTCGATGTATTGTCGGATGTAGGTTTCTAACGTCTCATCATCCATTCTTGGAGAACTGCCTTTCTTGTACTCCAACAAATCTTGCTTACTTAGGTAATAACAATATTTACAGTCAATGTTGCACGCTGCGCCAATTGGCTTAGCCATAACATGCAAGCGTTTAGACGCTTTACCATTGTATTGTGGACCTTGAGTAATGTGCATGATTTATCTACCTATCTTAGTGTCTGTAGCCATCATAATGCCTATTTCAGTCAGTGGCATGTTATACCCTTTATAACCAATAGGAATGACCTTAAACGTTAAAATTGCCCTCTATTTCGAACATTCGAGGCACGTGATGAAATTTTTCAATTACAAACAATTAGCGGCGATCAGCAGCGTCACCATGACTATTTTCCTAAGCGGCTGTGCGAGCGTGCCTACACACCCTATCGCCCAACAAATCGACCAAGAAATGGTGCTAGTTGAAGGTGGTACATTCACCATGGGTTCGAACGATCCTGAAGCGACCAAAGCAGAACGACCAGCGCGAGATATAACTGTAGATAGTTTCTACATTGCGAAGTTTGAGGTGACTCAAGAATTGTTCGAATCGGTGATGGGTTCATCTCTCAGTTATTTCCAAAACCCACAAGTTCCGGTCAATAACTTAAGTTGGCAACAGGCGAACTACTTCGTTCAACAATTGAACGAACTTACAGGTGAAGAATACCGTCTGCCGACTGAAGCTGAATGGGAATTTGCAGCGAAAGGTGGGAACAAGAGCAAAGGCTATACTTACAGTGGTTCCAATAACTTAGATGATGTTGCATGGTACTCAGCAAATTCTAAAAATAGCGCACATCCAGTCGGGCTAAAGAAGCCAAATGAACTAGGCTTATATGACATGACCGGAAACGTGGGTGAGTTTGTGATTGATGCCTTCGATGACACCTTCTACCGATTCGGTCCAACAGACAATCCTAACAACGCAAAACACAGCGACGTTGGTTTATCACATAAATCGGTTCGCGGTGGCAGCTTTGCTTATGACGAAAATGAATCTGAAAGTTACCGTCGTGACTTCGCAAGCCAATCGATCACTATGTCAGATATGGGTCTGCGTTTAGTTAAGGATACGAACTAGCTAAGGCTCTGAACTAGCTAGAGATGCGAACTAACTAAAGATGTGAACCAGCTAAATGTGCGAACTAGCTAAAGGTGCCGACGGTTATGACTCAATAATCTTCACAAACAATCCTAAAAATACGATTCGCACTGTACACACGTTAGAAATCTGACCAAACGTTAGAACTTTGCTGCAATACTGAATAAGGAAACTCTATGCAATACACCAAGCTTTCAGGACTGACACTCGCGTTACTCTGTGCTCTCCCAGCTTCGGCTGCAGAAAAGCCAGATCTAGTCCTTCAAATCACGGTAGATGGCCTGCGCGCAGATCTAATCGAACGATATAAGCATAACTTCGGTGAAGGTGGTTTCCGGTACTTAATGGATGACGGCACTTACTACACCAACGCGAACTACCAACATGGCAACACGGAAACGATCGTGGGCCATGTGTCGCTTGCAACCGGTGCGCCACCGAGCGTACACGGCATGGTAGGTAACGTTTGGTATGACCGTAGCGAAGAGCGTTTGGTGTATAACGTCGAAGACGGCAACTACAAAATGTTGACCTCTGGCGCAGGTGTCGACAAAGCAACTGAGATCGACCCAACGCAAAAGACAGCACAGGGCGATGGACGTTCTCCGGAGCCAATACTTTCCACCACGTTTGGTGACGAGTTGACGATTTCCAATAGTGGCAAGTCAAAAGTGTTCGGTGTATCAGTGAAAGACCGCGGCGCTATCTCATTGGCGGGACACAGTGGTAAAGCCTTCTGGTTCTCCAAAGCGCAATCTGAGTTTGTCACCAGCAACTATTACTACGACGAGTATCCAGATTGGGTATCACGTTGGAACGAGAAAGCGATTGCTGCTCAGTACTCGAAACAGAAGTGGGAGCTCTCGTTACCACGTGAGAAGTACACGCTTCAAGAACACGATACCGAACACAAAGTGAAACTCGGTGACTTCCAACGCACCTTCCCTCACCCTTATGGCCCTGCAAGTTACAAGTACTACAGCACAACGCTAACCGTTAGCCCGGCCGGTGACGAGATCACAGAAAACTTTGCAAGCACACTGTTGATGCAAGAGAAGCTAGGCCAAGGTGAAGTGACTGATTATCTGTCTGTGAGTTTCTCATCAAACGACTACGTGGTGCACTTATACGGCCCTGAAAGCCTAGAAACAGAAGACAACCTAATTCGACTTGATAAGACGATCGCCAAGCTTCTTAAAACCGTTGATAACCAAGTCGGGCTAAAAAATACATTAATTGTGTTGTCTGCCGATCATGGTGTCCCTGAATCTTCACCCGCGGCAAATGCGCTTGGCTTTAATCAAGCTCAATACTTCAATAAAGATACACTGCTCTCGAGTGGTGTTGAGAAACGATTGAAGAATGAATTTGGTCTAACCAAAGACGCAATTCGCTTGTACGCACAGCCTTATATCTATCTGAATCACGATTTAATCGCAGAGAAGAAACTTGACCTAGCTAAAGTGCAGGAAGCGATCGCCGATGAAATAGCGAAAGTGAAGGGTGTGGCGTTTGCAGTATCAAGCAGCGATATTGCAGCGAACCGAGTGCCTGATACTCATGTGATGCAGCTAATCAAAAACAACTACCACCCTGCTCGTTCTGGTGACGTGTATGTGGTATTTGCACCGCGTAGTTACATTAACGACATGGAAGGCCTTCAAATCGCCTCTACGCATGGCTCGCCATGGAAGTACGATACGCATGTCCCTGTAATCTTCGCAGGCTACGACGTTGAAGCTCAGAAGATCTCGCGGGCAATCACGCCATACGACATTGCGCCAACACTTTCAAACAAACTGGGTATAACCCAACCAAGTGGATCAATTGGAGAGGTGTTACAAGAGGTCACTGAGTAGAGTATATCTCTAAGGTTTCGTGAGCTAGATTTCGAATCCAGCACACACTCATTAAAAGAGTCGTTTATCATATTCAGACTGATTCAGTCGAAACAGATAAGCGGCTCTTTTTGATCGATAAAGGATAGGTTGAATCTAACCTAGTTCTTACCAGAATATCGAAACGCTTCTCTGGTCAGCTGATCCAACTGGTCATCATTCATCTTGTTGTGTACAACCGTGATACGACCTAAATAAACCAATGGGACTTCTGCTTCACGCTCTTCTAAGTGAAACTTGATCGCTTCGGCCGTTGCCACACCAAGGTCATCACTCATTCTCATTGGAGTCGCATCCAGTTCATCCGTACGTATCTTTTCAATCTCTTTCGCTGTACCGCCCCAACCCGTCACATAGATTTCAGACAACATGTCGGCATTGTTTAATGCATCCACCGCTCCCATGGTCATCGCAGTATTGGCATTGTGAACCATGGTCACCTCAGGGAAATTACCGAGCACTAAACGAATTCCATCGGCACCGCCTATCTTCTGGTATTGCCCAAAATGCTCATACACTGTTAGCCAATCACCTTTCTCTTCTACGCAATCAATGAAACCTTGCGAGCGTTGAGTATCTGTTATGCCCGGTATCCCACGATTCGCAGAAAATTCTACGTCGTTGCCGAGCTCTTTCACCACATGGTCACACAGGACATCGGCCCCCATCGCGCTTGAAAAATCGAACCAGCTATCCGGTTGATGTTTCCATTGTTCATTAGGCGTGTGAAAAGCCCAAATAAAGGTTTTGAACTCTGTCGAAGCAGACAGTTTTTGAATATTCTCAGCTTGAATACCCAGCTCAGAAGGGCCGAAAATAACGAAGTCGTAAGGGGTTTCAGAGTTCAACACTTGTTCGGTGTATTGGGTCTGCAATGAGTGCTCAATTTGCCTTGAAGTGAACTCGCTGATCTCAAATGGTAACTCCAAAGCGACGAGCCTTTGCTTCAATGCTATGTAATTTCTTGTCCAAAAGTCAGAAATATCTGCACTTGGGTAAATTAATGCAATTCTAACCGGTTTTTCTACCGACATTGGAGCCAAAAGAATCGGTTCGCCACTCACAGTCTCTTGAAATTTTTCGAGTTTCTGAGCATCAGCCTCCACCCTTACCCGGTCAGACTTGGCGTACAAAGGGAAGGAAAAACACGCTGTCAGTAGGGTTAGCAAGACGTTTTTACAAATTTGACCCGGCATAACTGTTACCAAATGTTTGAATGTTTATTAACATTATTATAAATATAGAGCGATTATAAGTTAAAGCGTTTTATAAGCCATATGAATAAGAGATTAAATTTTGCGAGTTTGTTGCTCGCTATTACTTGCTACTCTCAGAGTTTTGCGGGTAATCATGAAGACGATTTCTTCCAATATGCTGAAGAAAAAGTGATGCGTGCGGTTTCCAACCAGCGAACGTGGAATGGCCCCACACAAGGCCCTGCCGTGCGCCATGAAAAGAACGTTATTTTTGTCGCGTCTGATTTACGTAATGGTGGCGTTTATGGCGTTGGGAAAGGCATATCTGAAGCCATTTCTAACATCAATTGGCACCTTAGATTCATCGATGGATTAGGCTCAGAAGTGCGCCAAGGTGCAGCTATCAGGAAAGCGATTGGTTTTGAACCCGATGCCATTGTTTTGGGCGGCATTGACGCTGTCCGACACAAAACCATTTTGAAACAAGCTGAAGATCTGGGAATCGTTGTCATTGGATGGCACGCGACTGAACTTGTCGGTGGTAATCCAGAAATAGGTTTATACACCAACATCACCACCGACCCTCTCGATGTGGCGGAAGTGGCCGCGCTACTCGCGATTGTAAACTCAAACGGTCGAGCTAGAACCGTGGTGTTCACCGACCCTAACTATGAAATCGCGATGATCAAAGCCAACGCGATGGTCAATACCATCAAGCGTTGCAGCACTTGTGATGTACTTGAGCTTAACTATTTACCGCTCGATAAAATTGCCGAGCAAATGCCTGCGACATTAAAGAACCTAGATGAGAAGTACGGCGAGAAAGTCACTCATCTCCTGGCAATCAACGACCTGTACATTGATTATGCTATCCCTTCTTTGGAATCAAACCTAGAGGAGTACCGGTTGATACCACAAAACATCTCAGCGGGTGACGGTAGCAAGGCAGCGTACAAAAGAATCAATAGCGGTCAATTCCAACTAGCAACAGTACCTGAACCCTTATATCTACAAGGCTGGCAAATAGTCGACGAACTCAACCGAGCATTTAATCACATGCCGCCAAGTGGCTACTCTGCCCCTGTGCATCTCGTCACGCCCGATAATGTTGAAGAGCTCATCAGCCAGTCAGACAAAGGCATCTACGACCCTAAAAATGGCTACCGTGAAGCGTATCTGAAAATTTGGAAGCCACAATGAAATTACCTCAGATAAACATCACCCAACGACTCATTATTTCGAACCTGCTTTCGCTTTTGATTGTCAGTTTTGCTGTCATCATGGTGATTCGATCTCTCTATTACGTCGAATCGACGCTTAAAAACGAAACTTCTACACACGTATCAGACTTGATTGTTAACTCTGAAATCAGCCGACGCGTATTTACGCTCACCTCTCGAGTTAAGCTACTTGAACAGACTTTTTTGTTCAGTGAAACCACACTGTCGGAAGAAGCATTTAATGTCGATTTCCAGCTTCAACGACTCAGAGACCTATCAACTAACGAAGGTTTCTCGCAAAAAATTGATGCCTTTATCGATAACTTCCATCGTTTCTTAGGCAGTTCGCTCGCATTAAATCGAATTCTAAAGCAGACCAATCAAATCGACGCCGCCTTAGCCGAACAGCTTGACCAGCTCGAATTTGCGATAGCCGACAGCAAGCTTAGGCACTTAGACCAACCAAATTTCATTCGTTATAACAATGAATTAGATCTCATCAACATGTTGAGAGAGTCGTTTCTCACTTCAGGAAAAATGGTGGGAGACATTCACAGTCGCATCACGCCAGAAACGGAGAAAGTACTGCTTATCGAGGTCGAGAAAGAACTCGATATATTCTTACTCCACTTAGAAAACGTTGATATCGAAACGACAGCGGTTATTGCTGAGAAAAAAAGAATCAATCGAACGGTGAAACGATACAACGCCGCTTTAAAACGCATTAGAGCGAAATTGGAGCAGCGTTGGCTGGTAATGGCTTCGCTCTTAGTCGCTCAAAGCGACCTGTTAGAGATGGTAGAAAAAACCGAGTCACGCGTACAAAGCCAAGCCTTAGAATTAACCGACCAGCTTGAAAAAGAGATCGGTTTATCAAGAATGAACGCCATTATTATCAGTTTTTCAGCCGTTGTATTATCGATGTTGTTGGTTCACCACGTTGTTCGACACCACATTCGAAAGCCACTCAATGCACTGAGACATGGCTTCGATCGTCTAGAGTCTGGAAGCCTAAAAAATCCAATTAACTTGGGCCGAAGTGACGAATGGTCTCACTTGGAGAAAGCCTATAACGATATGGCTTCAAGGCTATCTAAAGCATACCTAGACCTCACGGAAGAAAAAAAGAACTTCGACTTCCTCGCCCACCACGATCCACTGACCAGTTTGGCAAATCGACTATTGGCAACCAAACAGTTAGATGAAGAGATCAGGAAATCCTATGAGAACAACGCCTCTTTCTTGCTGTTCTATCTCGACATTGACGAGTTTAAGACCATTAATGATTCTTTAGGGCATGCACCAGGTGACAACTTATTAGTCAATGTCGGGCACATATTGAATAACTTAGTGGGTGATAAAGGATTTGTTGCCCGAATGGGTGGAGACGAGTTTTTGGTTGTTTACTCAAACATTGGGTTAGACGAAGGCGAACCTATCGCAGACCGCTTAAATCAAGCGTTAAGAAAGCCTTATTACATCGATGATAATTCTATCTTTGTATCGGCGAGTATTGGTGTGTGTGAGTACCCTACTCATGGTTTAGATCGTGAAACCCTAATCAGAAATGCGGACACAGCAATGTATCACGCAAAGCGAAACGGCCGAGATCAATATCGCGTCTACGCGGACGAAATGACTCACGAGGTAAACGACTTGATTGAAACCAACATGGGGCTTCATCAAGCCATTGCCAATGACGAGCTTGAAGTCTTCTTCCAACCCAAAGTCAACTTAGACTCGCAAGACATCATTGGTGCCGAGGCTCTAATACGTTGGCGTCACCCTAAACTGGGCTTATTGCCGCCCGTCGATTTCCTTGAGGTTGCAGAAAAAAGTGATCTCATTATCGACATTGATAAATGGGTATTTAAGAAAGTAGCGAATCTGATTACCGAATGGCAACGCGCGGGAATGGACCTACAGGGCGTGATTTTTTCCATCAACTTCTCAGCGAGAATGTTCTATATGACCGATCTCGCAGACCAGTTACAAGTGATACTCGACGAAACGGATTGTCAGCCTCATCAGCTGCTTCTGGAAATCACAGAAAGGGATATGATGCGAGATTTCGAGACCTGTTCAAGGACCATCGAGGTACTTCATTCTAAGGGTTACAAGATCGCTATCGATGATTTTGGAACGGGTTATTCTTCGTTGTCGGTGTTGAAGAATCTTTCCGCCGATTGCGTAAAATTAGATCGAAGCTTTATTGAAGATATTAACTCGTCAAAAGTAGATTATGAGATTACTTGCGCGGTTCTCAAGCTCGCGCAAATACTCGATTTCTCAGTGATTGCAGAAGGCCTTGAAACCCAGAATCATGTAACGACTCTACGCCAGATCGGTTGTAAATACGCTCAAGGCTATTTCTTCGCGCGACCTTTGCCTATTGATGATTGGGTGTCCTACTTCTTGCTTAACTCAGAACAGAACCCAAAAGAGGCTTAGCATCCGTTACTTAAATCAAACAATTCAGTAAGTTAAGTTCCTTCACTGATTTATGATCAAACAAGGGCTGCCTTCGGGCAGCACCAAGCGAAACATATCTGAAGAGTCCCACATGACTCTAACTTGCAGGTCAATATCCCGCTCCCTTGTAGTAAACACCGCTTACCTTAGCTCAGGGATAGTGGCTTTCTTTCCATTTAAAATCGCGCGAATGCTTTCTATAAAAAAGCCCTTTAGAAGCTAACTTGATAACTCTTTTGCTGCCGCTTTGAGCTTAGTGCGCAACCACTTGTGGCTAGGTTCGTTAGTGCGACTGGGGTGCCAAATCATACACACATCGAGGTCTTCCAATTCGAATGGCAAAGGAAGAGTTTTAACGTCATATTTTTCAGAAAAGCAACGCACCGATGACATAGGTAGCACTCCAATGTAATCAGAGCCCTCAATAACAGGCAGCATCTCAACAACGCCAGCAGCTCGATAGACTATTCTACGTTTTTCAAGGTCACTGTAGTGTTCAGAACTCAATAAGCTTCTACGTGCATGCCATCTTGAAACAACCACATGATCAAGTGATAAAAACTGTTCCATATCGATAGTGTCACCAATCGTGGGATGGTCTTTACGACACACCACCACCAGTTCCTCTTTAGAGATCACCTCATGCTTGAGCATGGTTCTTCCTCTTGGCGTCATATCGATAATGACATCATGTCTTTGCAGCCTTAAATCAGACTCGTAATCTTCCGTAAATAGAGGATGAACTTCTAATGCGATACCAGGTGCGACTTGACTGATTAACTGCATGACTCTTGGCATCATTTCATAACTCGCTGCGGAAACGCAGGCAATTGAAAACACACGGCCAGAGGTTTTAGGGTCAAAATCTCTTGATGCGGATAAGGTAGAAGTAAAGTTTTTAAGCGCAGCAGCCATTGCTGGATAGATATCGATAGCGAATGTGGTTGGCTCTACGCCAGAAGTAGTTCGATGAAACAGTGGCTCGTCATAGATATCTCTCAACCTTGCAAGCGCTTTGCTCACAGCTGGCTGGCTTATATCCATGCGATTAGCAGCCCTAGATAAGTTCTGCTCTTCATAAATAGCGACAAATATAGGAATTAGATTGAGTTCGGTACTTTTCATACAGTTCCATATTAAAGAAGCAGGTTCCCTATAGTAGAGAACCTGCCGATTTTGTTCGATGCGAATAACTAAAGTTTGCTACTTAGTTCTATCTTTTAATTCTGGCAAGGCTTTAGGGATTTTCAAGCGGTCGAAAATTGAACGAGAATTGCTTGAGTTTGATTTATCACTGGGTAATTTACGTAAGCTTTTCCATAAACGAGTAAATACGTTTTTGTCTTCACGCCCTTGTTGGAGGGATTCACTGTCTTCTAGCCAACGCTTTTGTCCATTCAATTTACCAAGTTGTGCTTTATCCAGCTCTAGCTGAGAGGTTTCGTTTCGTAATTGACGATAGATAAAGGTTCTTAATGCAGGCCAATTACCTTGCTTAAGTAAACGACGTAGTACCAACCAACCTGGTGTTGGGCGGTTCGCATAATAACGTTTAACAGAAACAAAGCACGCCACACTGAACAACAGTGCCAGACCAACGCTAATAAACACTGACATGTAAGCCTTGATGAAAGATTGGACTGTGTGTTTGGCTTCAAACACATTCCCTTTTATCACCACGGTTTCTAGGCGTTGATTCTTGCTGTCCCACCACTGAAATGAAAACTCTGGCAACGTAAATTCACCGCCCTGCTGAATAACATAAACCGTCTCCTCAATTCGACTGGAACGGTAGTTACCACGATCTTGAGTATCATCTAAACGATTAGGCTGCGGGTAAGCTTGGTATTGCTGGGTCGACTCATTGTTCAACACGTCCGGCAGTAAAACAGACAAACTGTCTTTGGCCTTGATGGTTACCGTTCGAGTAATGGCATCGCCTACTTTTAAGTTTTCACTCGAGCGTTGCCATTGTTGCTCTATATCTACTTCTGTTGCAGAAAACCAAGGCGATTCATTATCAAGTAAACCTGAAGGCAACGAAGCTTCAAACTTAATTGGCTGCGTGTAAAGCGTGCCGCCAACGTTAGAACCATCAGGTGCAGAAACTTGGACGCGAACCGGCACGGTTGGAATGACAAACTCGCCAGAAGTCATCGGATAGAGCGTCACTTCCCATCGTTGACGCGACCATGTAGTGCCATTGACCCGTTCCGTGTAATTAGTCGCGAGTTGGTTACGTTGCTTAGCGATCACGTTAGGGATTTCGATACTGCCGATTCGAGTCCCTCCCGTTAACCAACGCGGCGTCGCCACCTCAATATTCAGAATTACCTGCTCATTAACGCTCACTTTAGTCGGCGTTATCTTATCGCCTGACTTTGGCTTTTCCCCTACCCAAGCGATAAGCTCAACGTCACCACTTTTTTGGAGATCGAAGATATCGGCAGCAGAAGCAACAAAAGGAGAAAACCAACTCAATATAAGAGTCATCGACAGTAACCACTTATGGGTTCTGAATCGCACTCTCTTTGATTGAATGGCTTCAAGAGCTAAATCATATCGACTCATTGGGTTTGCTCCTGTTTTGATGCCTGTTCCTGTTTTGACGCTTGTTCGATGGAAGGTGCAGGGTCTCGTAGCTGAATTTGGAATTTAGATTTTAAGAAGAACTTAGGGTCCGCTTCTACTCGTTTTAACCACTTATCGGCAAGCTCTTGGCTACCCAAAATTTCATTGGCATTAAGCGTTTCCTTGAGCATCAATTCCGCTACCGTTTCTTCTTCAGCGCCATCACCCGTTCGCGGCTGATCGTCTTCGAGTTCTAAAGACTCTTCAGGGCCATCTGTGGTCCCGGACTGACTTTCACTGGTTCGGTTTACCTCTTCGACAATCCCACTAAGCACAGCAAGATTGTTCTCCACATCCGTTCTTAGTTCTGGTGACAGATCCTCTTTCTCGCTTAATGATTTCAAAAGGTCTCGCGCGGCAAGGTATTCACGCTGCCTGGCTAATGCGCTCGCCGCGTTGTATAAACCAAGGTCAGTTTTGGTTTGTAGGAATGCACTGTGAGCGAGCTTAAAATCACGAGCATAGTAGTAAGCCGCACCTTTTCGCATTGGGTCAGTAAAATGTTTTGCCGCTTCAAGGTATTCTTTCTGATTCAACAGGCGTTGACCTTGCTGGTCGGGCGTTAACCATAAGTCCCACCACCATTGAGCTGTTTTGTCCCAAGCCGTAACCGACTCCACCACGACGGGTTTCTCAGCGGTTAAGTTGACTGTTTTCGCTAAAGTGTTTGGTGAATAAATACTGCCTGAAATCACTAGACCAACGACACACCACTGTACCAACCACCCTTTTCTGAACCATAGCAACATAATGAAAGCCATTGGAATAAGCAGTCCATAGCCCATGTCTTTCCAAGGCATTGAAGATTCGCCGTTGAGCTGCATGTTTCTTTCAACCGCTCTGTTCAGTTGTTGGATATCCGAATCATCAACGGTCACCTCAACCACTCGTCCACCCGTCTTACTCGCTAAGTTACGCAGTGAATCTAGGTCGACTGGGTTATCGCTCACCACATTACTGTTTCCTGCGGCTAGAATGAGCAACTGATACGGATTGTCGTTAAAGAAACTCTCGTACGCCCTAATGGTGCTTGGGTTTACACCATCTGATACCAACAGTACAGAAGAGCCTAACTCACCAGACAGTTGCTGATTAATCAATGGCAGTGCTTCTTCTGCTGACTTACCTGATACCGGCATGATATCGGGAGTGATAGCCGCTAGAAACGGTTCGAATACCTTGCTGTCTTGAGTGACGGGCATCGCGACGTGTGCGCTGCCTGCGTAAACCACTAAGCCCGTATTACCGCCTTTCCGAGCTGCCAATAAGTCTCTAATTTTCTGCTTAGATCGTTCCAAGCGACTCGGTGGTAAGTCTTTAGCGAGCATGGATTCACTGTTATCAAGCACAACCAACATCGACGCTTTGTCTTCACCAAAAGGCGAAGCCTCACGTTGCCATGTTGGGCCAGAACAGATAATGATGGCGATAGTCACAATCACTACCAATAGCTTCAACGGCAGTTGCTTACGCCAGCCTGTTTCGCCAATCGTCAATGCATCACGTAAGTGTGCAGGTAGAATGTCTTTCCACGTTGGTTTGGTCTCTTCTCTCCAACGAACCCATAACAGGAAGAACATCGGAATAAAGGCCAACAACCACAAAGGTCGGATAAAATAAAACTGGGTGAATAACTGTTGTAGAGTGAGAGAATCAGGCATCATCCTCTCCTTTCAATTTTTTAGTTTTAGAAGCCAAAAGCGACCTTCTACGTAAAGTCGCCAGACTAAAGGCCGTCAAATACATCACAACAACAATCGCCATTAAGTAATGGTGCAGTCCCTGTTTAGGACGATAAGTGGTACTTTCATATAACTGTGGTTCTAGCTCACCAATCTGAGCGTAGGCTTTGGTCAGTTCGTCGCGGTTAAGCGCCTCAAAGGCTTCGCCACCAGACTCTTGAGCCACTCGTTTGATGGTTTCCATATCCAAAGCCACTTCACCAACGGTTTGTGGGTCACCCATGGCGATCACGTGAATACGAACGCCTTTCGCATTCGCAACTTTGGCGGCATCAATCGGTTCAACAAAGCTTCCCGTATCATTACCGTCGGTTAATACGATCACGACCTTCTCTTTTTCGTTGGCATCAACACTTGAATCTTGAACGGCAACACTTTGCTTTTCGCTTTGTTCAAACACCTTAATCGCCAAGCCAATTGCATCACCTAAGTGCGTGCTTTGCCCTGCCATAGCGACATCGGTTTGATTAAGCAGTTCAAGCCATACATCTTGGTCCGCGGTAAATGGCGTTTGTACAAACGCTGCATCACCAAAAAGAATCAAACCGAGTCGATCCCCTTTTCGGGTAGTCGCAAAATCAGCCAGCACTTCTTTGGTCGCGTCCAAACGAGATATTTTATCGCCCCGCTTAGAGGTAAAGTCTTGTTCTGCCATTGAGCCAGACAAATCGACCACTACCATCACATCACGACCTAATTGTTCGCGAACTTGCGGCTCACCAAGAATGGTTGGTTTAGCGAGCGCACACACCACTAATGCCCAAGTAATAATGAGCGTGGTTCGTTGCCACCAGCTTGGTGTTAGCTGGCTTGCCCCTTCAGACGGCGCTTCACCAATAGCTTCAACCAATTCACTGAAAAATGGCACCTTGATGGCCATTTGCTTGGTTCGATAAGCTGGCACAGCGAAGTAGACCAACAAAGGCAGAGGTATCGCAATAAACCACAGCGGATGCGCAAATTCAAAGCTGGAAGATAAAACATCAAACATTGTCTTGCCCCTCAACCGTTACCTGTACATTCGGCTTGTGAAGTTTTAGCCACATCATCGCGGTTTGAATTACCTCTAATCGCTGTTCAAAGCTCAAACGCACATTAGGGTCAATTAGGCTTTGCATCCATAATTCCGAAACTTCATCGGCAAAGAACGCATTGCTGTTTTCACTTGTGTTAGCGCTAACAGGCAGATAAGCGTTCAGACGGTTTACATAGGCTTTTCCAAACAGCTTTGCATTACTGCTGTCTAGGTAACGAAGTACCACTTTCAGTACTTTGAAGGTTCGTTCTGCTGAATTTTTGTCTCGTGCATCCAATATCATGAGCTCTTGAAGCGCTTCTTTGCGATAACGGTTATTCCACCATTTCTGCGCCAAACGATAAGCCAGATAGATAGCGACCAATAACAGAATAACGCCAAGGATCTTCCAGCCGATCGTTTGAGGAGCCCAGCTCACACTGTCAGGAATCGCTACATCGTGCAGTTCGCGGAGGATATAGGTACTTGGAGGAGTATGTTCAACAGCCATTTAGCGCCCTCCCACTAGCTTCTGCAGCTGTGATATGTGATTGCCCGACGTGTCTAATTCTATATAAGGGAGGTTTTTCATCGCCATCAATTTAGCAAGGGACTGTTTCTGCAGTGCCGCTTTCTGAGCAAGACTTTCACTCGCGAGGTTTACCTTAGATTGGCTATCCAGATTAAGTTGAAAACGACCATCACCCACCACCCAGTTTGCGCTTGCAAGATCTTGAGGCAATGACTGTTCTAATGGATCGGTGACCATAATGGCCAAGATATCGTTGTGTTGCTGTAACTGCTTTAGTCGATCGAGATGTTGTTCTTGGCAGTCTCGCCAGTCACTAATGAATATCAAGGTTGATTGCTTGAGTCTCATTCGCTTGAGCAGCTCAATCCACTGGCTAAAACCAACACCCTCGCTGTCACTCACACTCACGTCTAAGCTTTGATTAGCCTTGGTAAGATGCTTTAACTGAGCCAGTAAATCAGACTGTGAACGTTGAGCTTTGGTATGAAACAGTTTTTGGTGCGAGGCCAAAACGAAGCCGACACGATCACCATCTTTAAGCACTCGCCACCCACACAGTGCCGCCACTTCGGCAGCCACAACAGATTTCATGGTGTTTTGAGAAGCAAAAAACATCGAACTGCGCTGATCGACACAGATCATCACATTACGGTCTTTCTCTTCGGTGTAACTGCGAACATGCGGCTTCCCCGTTCGCATGGTGACTTTCCAATCGAGATTACGGATATCATCACCCAATTGGTAATGACGTAATTCTTCGAAGTTCAAACCACGACCACGGAACAAAGAGTTATGTCTGCCCGAAAGTACGCTGCCCGCTTTTAAATGAGGTAACAGTGAAAATGACTCAGCTTGAGCCTGAATTCGCACTAACCTTGAATAGTCACAGTACAGTCGAGGATCAAGGCCTTGTGGTTTGGGAGCTTGTGTTGGCTTCGCCATGACGCCCCCTAGTTATCCGATCTCAACATTATCAAGCAGTTCTTCAACCACTCTTTGATGGTCAACACCATCGGCCAATGCATCGTAAGACAATGAGAATCGGTGACCTAATACGGTTGGCAACATGGCACGCACATCGTCTAACGTGACGTGGTCACGCCCTTGCAGCCACGCATAAGCGCGAGCACATTTATCCAATGAAATAGATGCACGAGGGCTTGAACCAATTTCAATCCATTTCGATAAATCTGATTCTGGATAACGCTCAGGTTTACGAGTCGCCATTACCAAAGCCACAATGTAGTTCTCTACTAAATCGGAAACGGCAATGTCTGGAAGTTGGCGGCGCGCTTCAAGCACCAATTCAGGTTCGATGTGTTGCGGTGTGACTAGCTCTGAGCTAGTTTCACTGCCAAGTTCTTCGCTGCGCACCAATCGAATGATGTCGCGTTCAGCTTCATCTTCTGGATAGTCGACCGTCACTTTCATAATGAAACGGTCCATCTGTGCTTCAGGCAGTGGATACGTACCTTCTTGCTCTACTGGGTTTTGAGTGGCTAGCACCATAAATAGATCTGGCAGAATATGAGTTTGACCACCCACCGTAATCGTCCCTTCCGCCATCGCTTCAAGCAGTGCCGCTTGCACCTTTGCAGGGGCACGGTTCACTTCATCGGCCAGAACAATGCTATTGAAAATAGGACCCGGTTGAAAGTGCAACTGAGGCTTTCCATCAAGCTCTTGATACACTTCTGTACCGGTTACATCTGATGGCAGCAGGTCAGGCGTAAACTGAATTCGACCAAAACTGGTGTTCAATAGATTCGCCAGCGATTTCACTGAACGAGTTTTCGCTGTACCGGGAAGTCCCTCTAAAAGCACATGCCCATTAGTCAATAACCCTATCACCAGAGCCCGAACGACGTGGCTCTGACCGATAACACTTTTCTCTGTTTGTTCAATCAGTTGGTTTATTGCTTGTTGCGCATGGTTCATAGGTCTTCCCTTAATTCAATCTGGCTGCGTACATCCTACTCACAAGCCCCATAACTATTAGTTATACACGTGATAATTGTTCATCAGCGCGATAAGTTATAAACGTGATAATTGCTCATAAGCGCGATAATTAGTTACAAGCGAAATAAGCAGCAAGCACAATAGCCAAGCTCACCTCATCGCTTTATTTAAACTTAGCTTTCAATTGGTTAATTGCCTCCGGCGGTGCCACTTTGCTCAATGATGAAATACATTGCTCAAACGCCTTTGGTACGCCCGGTATTTGGCTGTTTCGCGCCAACACTTCACACTGGGCATACAGGTGCTGTGGGTTACGGCTAAATTGGTAAGCCTTGTGCAGTGATTGACTTGCCGCAAGCACATCCGATTTCTCCAAAGCCAATCCGTACACATACCAATATTGTGGGTCGGTTTGCGCAGTTTCAGCGGCTTGTTTAAGGTAGTCCGTTGCTTGTTCGTAATCTTTCACACGAAGCAGAGATAACCCTGTACTGTAGGGCAATACACTCGATTTAGGCTGAGCTTCAATACCTTGCTTCAAGGTCGACAGCGCTTTTGCTTCGTTACCTTGCGCACGATACAAATCCGCCAAGTTGGCGTAGCTGTTTTCGAAATAAGGCTCGATTTCGATAGCACCTAGATAAAACTCAATCGCTTTGTCGTGCTGACCTAAATCCCGGTAGACGTTGCCTAGGTTAGTACGTCCAAATCCTCTATCGGCATTAAACTGCTGTATCTCAATGTACTCTTCCAATGCAGGCTTGATTTGGTCTTTCTGCAAAGGATTCATTTCTCCCCAGTAACGTACCAATGCACCTGCGGTTTCTGAACGAATCGACAATACAGGGTCTTTCAGCAGCGGCTCTAGAATCTGCCAACGGTCAGTGAATCGGAAACCAGACGAGCCTTGCACAACGCCCAAACGGATCATTTCATCATCATGTTTCACCGCTCTTGCTAGCGAGATAAGCGTATTCTTACCCGTATTGTCGCCCAAACGTTCTAAGCTCGATGCACGAATGATATTGCTTAAGCTGGAGTCCTGAGCCGAGTATGCCAACGCATCCTCTGCACCTCTGTGCCCTATTGAGTCAGCATAAAAGGCAACGGCAAAATGTTGTTGGTTACGATACTTAGAATCTGGGAACCACTCACCGATTTGCTTATCTGCCCACAGGTCAGTTTGGTCTTCATGACAGCTAGTACACACGTTCGGCGTTTTAATATGCTGGCTAATATCAGGACGCGGGATATGCCAACTATGGTCACGTCTTGGGTCGACCTCCATGTAAGTCGTTTCTGGCATGTGACAAGTGGTACATTGTGAAGCCTCAGTATTCGCTTCATGGAAGGTGTGCTTTTCAGGCGTGTATTCAGAAGCAATGTGACATTGGCTACATACAGCTTCCTCTGCAATTTTCAGTTCTGCGGTATGGGGATCGTGGCAGTTAGTACATGTGACGCCTTTTTCAGCCATCACTGATTGAAGGAAAGATCCGTAAACGTAATCTTCATCGTAGATTTGACCGTCGTTGTGGTAGAGCTCAGGAGTAATCAAACTTAGACGATACTTATCAAAGAAAGACCCGTTCACGTGGTCACCCGTTTCATTTAACTGAGTACGTCGGCTGTGGCATTGCGCACAGGTTTGAACTTGATTGGTATGGATGATGTCTTTTGGTTGCAGGGTTGAGTTGCCCTCTTGGTAGATCCACTCTTTGACCGACTTCGACAAGTCGCGATCAAAACCATAATGCGCCGAGACTTGAGCATCCTTTCCGCCGTTAGCTTTTGCTAGCTGGGCCTGCTCAACGTGCTCGCTTGCAGGCCCATGACAGGCTTCACAACCGACATTAATCTCAGACCAAGTAGTGTTGTAAGTATTACTTGCGCTGTCGTAGTTCTTTTCTAGGTTCGTTGAATGGCAATCAGCACACATGAAGTTCCAGTTTTGACCGCTATTGGTCCAGTAGAATTCATCAGTGTTGGTGGTATCTGGGTAGAGGTTAAACCAGCGTTGACCGCCTTCGCCCTCAGTGCGAGAGTCCCAAGCGAAAGGAATCAACTGTACTCGACCGTCTTCAAACTCAACCATGTACTGTTGTAATGGTTCAAAGGCAAAGGTATAGCTGATTTTGTAATCTTTGAATTGCCCGTCAGGCCCTTCGATATTGACCCAGAACTCTTCACCCTTGCGAAAAAATCGATTGGGTTTACCGCCATGAGTGACCGTTTGATCGTTGAAATCGCCTAATACAGACTCATCTGCAGCGTGTTTCATCGCCATGTCATGATGAGAGCCCTGCCACGCTTCGACTTCTTCACTATGACAATCAACACAAGCTTCTGATCCGACATAGGTGGCTTTAGAACCGATAGGTAAAACATCAGAGCTAGCGTGTGAAGCTACAGAACTGAGCTTTGAAGCCTCAGTGTTGCTATTAGGATCTTGCTCGTTGGCATAGGTGCTCAAACTGAACAGCGACAACATAAGTGGAGACAAGATTACGGATAATACTGCGACTCTCTGGTGTTTCAATCCGTTCACTAGCGAGCACAACCATGCAGACATAACATTCCTTGTTTTTATACATCCTTATGCTTACTAAGGTAGACGTAAAAACGACTAAAATACAATTATTTAGTGGCAATGAGCACGATAGTTGTGATTCATATTCACGACCGGGATTTACTCATCGATATGCGCATAAAAAAAAGAGCTCCTAGGAGCTCTTTCGTGTTATCAGTTTCATCAAGCTATCAGTTTCAATAAACCAAAGCTTACTTATTATGGTTCTCTTGAAGTTTCTCCATAACCTGATCCAAGCTAAAGCTTGCTGCTTTTTGGCGTGGTGGGTATTCGGCAAACGTTTCTAAGAACTCGCCTACATACGCTTGCGCAGGAACAAACATATAAGCATGGTCTAACAACCAGTCATAATAGGTATTCGAAGTAATATCTGCGTTTTCGTATGGGTCCATACGCAGGTTAAATAGCTTAGGAAGACGTAACGTCACGAACGGTTCTGACCAAATCTGCATGGTACCCGTTGCACGTTGCTCCATGAACACCGCTTTCCATTGGTTGTAACGAAGCGCCGCTAAATCGCCATCATCGGTAAAGTAGAAGATCTCTGAACGACGGCCTTTTTCTTCTTCACCCGTTAGGTAAGGAAGGAAGTTATAACCATCTAAGTGAACCTTAAACGTTTTATCACCGGCAGTATGACCTTTCAGCAATTTCTCTTTGATTTGGTCATCACCAGCAGCGGCAACGAAAGTTGGCATCCAGTCCATGTGGTGCATGATTTCATTGGATACTGTTCCTGGTTCAATCTTACCAGGCCAACGGACCATTGCTGGTACACGGTATGCGCCTTCCCAGTTAGTGTTTTTCTCACCACGGAACGGGGTTGTACCCGCATCAGGCCAAGAGTTCATGTGTGGGCCGTTATCCGTTGAGTAGAAAACAATCGTGTTGTCTTTGATTCCCAATTCATCCACTTGCTTCAATAGTTGCCCAACGTGTCGATCATGCTCAACCATACCATCAGCGTAATTACCGACACCGGTTACACCTTTACTATCGGCTTTCACGTGCGTTCTAAAGTGCATACGTGTTGCGTTCCACCAAACGAAGAATGGTTTGTCCGCTTTCACTGCGCGATCCATGAAATCAAGGGCCGCGTCTAGTGTTTCTTCATCGACCGTTTCCATACGCTTACGCGTCAGTGGACCCGTATCTTCAATCTTGCCATCAGCGAATGACTTAATGACACCACGCGGACCGAACTTCTTACGAAACTCAGGATCGGTTGGGTAATCTTCATTCTCTGGTTCTTCTTCAGCATTCAGGTGGTAAAGGTTGCCAAAAAATTCGTCAAACCCGTGTGCTGTTGGAAGGAATTCATCTTTGTCGCCAAGGTGGTTTTTACCAAATTGACCTGTCATGTAACCCATAGGTTTCAGCATTTCTGCGATTGTCGCGTCTTCCGCTTGCAAGCCAATGTCTGCGCCCGGCAAGCCTACTTTACTCAAACCCGTTCGTAATACACTTTGTCCCGTAATAAAGGTAGAGCGACCCGCAGTACACGATTGTTCAGCGTAATAATCGGTAAACATCATCCCTTCTTTGGCGATGCTATCAATATTAGGCGTTTTGTAACCCATTAAACCAAAGGTGTATGCGCTAACATTAGACTGTCCAATATCATCCCCCCAAATCACGAGAATATTTGGTTTTTCAGCTGCGAATGTGGTGGTGGAGGCCGCCATCATCGCCGTACCCAAAATCGCTAAACGACGTTTAACGCCATATTTCGCTGTCATAGAAACCTCTTCGTAAGTTATTTGCATCCTGCCCTACAACGTATAGTCCATTTTTTAAGCATGCGCGAGGTTCGCTAAGCTATTAATCTTTTTGTCATTTTTTATTCAGATACAGGTGCAGAAGTTATCGATAAGGTTTACGGCGACAAACATGATAAGGATCACACATGTTATCTAAGGGTTTCTGGTAACCATCAGCCTAAATTCAATTTAATCAGCAAGTTAACCATGCATCATAACGATTGGTTATAAGCACTATAAAAGGACGGAACGGAATTTTGGGAATAACATTTGCTCATCGATGTGTTGTTCTAACGCATTAATCTTAAAAGTGAATCGGAGTCCTTATGGGTACTAAAATTAATAAACTAGCATTAGGTGTTGGCTTATTAGCAGCTTCTTCAGCGGCAACAGCAGCAGAAAAACCAAACATTCTTGCTATCTGGGGTGATGACATTGGTGTATTCAACATCAGTGCATACAACAACGGTATGATGGGTTACGAAACACCTAACATCGACCGTATTGCTAACGAAGGCGCACTATTTACTGACCACTACGGTCAACAATCGTGTACTGCTGGTCGTGCTGCATTCCTAACCGGTCAAGAACCTTTCCGTACAGGTCTACTGACTATCGGTATGCCAGGTTCGGACCACGGTATCCCTGATTGGGCTCCAACGATCGCAGACCTTCTTAAAGAACAAGGCTACATGACAGCTCAGTTCGGTAAGAACCACATGGGTGACCAAGACAAACACCTTCCAACGAACCACGGTTTTGACCAGTTCTTCGGTAACCTGTACCACCTAAACGCGGAAGAAGAGCCAGAGACTTACTACTACCCTAAAGATCCTGAGTTCCGTAAGAACTTTGGCCCTCGTGGTGTAATCAAATCGACTTCTGACGGTAAGATTGAAGATACAGGCCCAATGACGCGTAAGCGTATGGAGCATGCGGATGAAGAGTTCCTAGAAGAATCTCTAGCATTCATGGAAAAAGCCGTGAAAGCTGACAAACCATTCTTCATTTGGCACAACACCACTCGTATGCACGTGTGGACTCGTCTGCAAGAAAAATACCAAGGCGCATCTGGTATCAGCATCTACGCAGACGGCATGCTAGAGCACGATGACCAAGTGGGTATCCTTTTAGACAAGCTTGATGAGCTTAAAATCGCAGACAACACTATCGTAATCTACTCTACCGATAACGGTGCAGAAACCGTATCTTGGCCTGATGGTGGTGCTACTTACTTCCACGGTGAGAAAGGTACAACTTACGAAGGTGGCATGCGTGTTCCTCAGCTAGTTCGCTGGCCTGGCACTATCAAACCGGGAACTAAGATCAACGATATCATGGGGCACCAAGACTGGATCCCTACTCTACTAGCAGCCGCTGGTGATGATAAAGTGGTTGAGAAACTTGCGTCTGATAAAGGTGCAACTTACAACGGTAAAAACTGGCGTGTTCACCTAGATGGTTACAACTTCCTGCCTTACTTCCAAGGCAAAGAAGAGAAAGGCCCTCGTGACAGCATGCTTTACTTCTCTGCTAACGCTGAGCTAAACGCAGTTCGTTGGAATGACTTCAAGATTTCGTTCGCAGTAATGGACGGTAACATTGTTGATGCAGTTCGCTTCCAACCAAACTGGCCTCAAGTAGTTCACCTACGTGCTGACCCATTCGAAAAAGCACCACACGAATCGGGCATGTACCTACGCTGGATGGCAGATAACATGTGGCTATTCGTACCAGTAGGCGGCAAAGTACAAGAGTTCATGAACACGCTACCTGACTACCCAATGCAGCAAAGCCAAGTGTTGAACCCTGGTAACTTCAACCAAAATGCTTACATGCTTCAAGGTAAACTTAAGCAACTAGAAGCGGCAGCAGCGCAAGCTAAATAAGCCCCTTTAGACCATGTAATTCAAGTAGTTTAGAAAGTACATGATGTAATACCAAAGCCGTGGTCACTCTATGCAGTTACCACGGCTTTTCTACGTCTGGCACTTGTTTTCTGTATCTGCATCAGTATCTGTATCTTAAAAATCCGAGTTTTATACAACAAGGTCTTTTCGAATTGACCGTTAGGTCCCTAACTTGCCCTACGTAACGCGTTGTTTCTAACGATACCTGTCCCTTGTCATCCAACGATTCAATGACTTCATCTTGCTCCTCTCCTCTTGTTACACCATCTTCTTGCAACATCACCAATATGAAACTAAGTTTATAAATATACACCTCTCATCCACAGGGTGAATAAGGTTTAAATCAGAAGGATTCTGACTTGCCAAAATTATCTAAACTAGATGGAACTAATACTATGAAAACGCCATATTTAGCAGTAATAAGCATCACTGTCATTTGCGTTTCAATAGGCCTACTGGTTTATGACGCGGCTTATTTAAAGATGCACGCCTCATTTGAGCACCAAGAAAATCACTCTCATGCAAACGACCATGATGATTCATACTCTTCAGAACACGACTCAAACACAGACTCACAAGATGCCCAACAAGCGGCATTTCCAGATCAACAAATCTTCCCAATTCCAGATTCGACCGAGATTAACAATGAACTTGCCAAGATAGGTTGGGCGCTATTCAAAGACCCTAACTTATCGTCGAACCGAAGTGTCAGCTGTGAAAGTTGTCATAGCCTGCAAACCAATGGCGCTGAAGTGATTCCTGTTTCCATTGGCGTAAATGGAGCGGGAATGCGAAATTCACTCACCGTTTTTAACGCTGCCTTTAACTACCGATTTTTTTGGGATGGTCGGGTGAATAACCTTGGCGATCAAATCGATGGTCCAGTACATAACGTTGACGAAATGGATTCAAACTGGAAACACATTACGGACTATGTATCTCAATCGGAGACTTACATCAGCCTATTCAAAGAACAATCGACAACCATCAACGAAGTTTCGATTAAGGCTGCACTTATTGAGTTCATGCAAGGGCTAACCACGCCTGATTCTCCTTTCGACCAGTACTTGCGAGGCGATCATTCAGCGCTGTCTGATAAGGCCAAGCGAGGCTGGGAGACCTTTCAAAAGCAAGGCTGCATTCGCTGCCACCAAGGTACCAATATTGGCGGAGGTATGGTGATGCGATTTGGCTATTTTGGGTTATCAAAAACGGGCTCAGAACGAAGTGAAGACCAAGGTCGATTTATGTTTACAGGACAACCACAAGACAAGCACCTCTTCCGTGTCGCCAGTTTAAGAAACGTGGCGATCACTGCCCCCTATTTTCATGATGGTCAAACTGAAACGTTAGAGGAAGCCATCAAAATCATGGGGGAAAGCCAACTCGGTAAAACATTTGAAAAGCAAACCATTAGTGAGATTAAAACATTTCTAGAAACCTTAACGGGCAGCCGCCCTCAGATGTTAGTGGAGTTTGAAAATGAATAAAATCAGACTCATCTTTTTGCTGTTTTTCTCGCTATTCTTGGCTTTGGTTAGCTTAATTATATTGACCTATTCTGAGCACGGGAAAGTATCGGAATATGGAGAATCTGTTCGAGAGCTGGGGCATGAAGTTTTAGAGATGCGCGATCAGATAACCAACGCTGCTCTCGCTGACATTTCGAATCCTTACCAAATGTCGGCTGATTTAGTCAGGCTAGAAATAGAACTGCAAGAGCTAAAGGATAGCTATAAGGGGGAAAGCATCCACTCAACGTTCTTTCAAGACTTACAAACAACCCAATTACTTGAGCGTTTCCACAAGGCCTCGATATCCAATGTCGATACGCTCGACAAGCTCGTCGGGTTGAGTGTCGCTCGTCAGTTCATACTGCAATCCCTAACGCTGCAACTCATTGATAGTCATTCAGCAAACCATCGAGAAGCAGCAAGGGGACATGATTCAGAAAAACTAAATGCTCTCTCTACACCGGAGCTCAACATTCAAAGTGAGGTACTTGCTAGCGTGTTATTTTCAGGGAGCCAAATTCAAGTTCAAGAGATTAGCTCAGAGTTGTCGGACCTGCCTAAAACGTTCGCTGAACTCAATCAGCAACAAAATGTACTGTTATCTCAAGTTCTTTCGGTGCATAACATGGAGTATCTTGAGCAAATTGAACATCAATTCACCGACCTTCAAGACCAATTAGAAGGCGTGATTGTCAAACTTATCATCACACTCGCGCTATTAACCTTCGCTTTCTCGTTCGCCATCTTTATCTTCCGAGTCTTTGAATTAAAACGAAACAACCTTGCCTATCAAGAAGCCGCAGACAAAGCAGAAAAAGCCAACGAAGCGAAGTCCTTATTCCTTGCCACCATGAGTCACGAGTTAAGAACGCCGATGAATGGCGTACTAGGAATAGCTCAAATAATCAAAGAGGATTCGCAAAGCGCCGATACTCGCCAACAAGCACAGATCATCATCGATTCAGGCCAGCATCTTGTCACCATATTGAATGATATTCTTGACTTTTCTAAGGTTGAGCAAGGAAAAATGGAGCTTGAATATAGCCCTTTCTCAGTGGCAGACGTGGTGACACATCTTGATAAAACCTTGACGCCTCTTGCAGAAGACAAAGGCCTCGCTTTTACGATTAAAGATAACATCCCTCCCCATATTCAGTTGATTGGTGACTCTGCACGTACACGTCAGATCTTATTTAATTTAGCAGGCAATGCCGTCAAATTTACTGAGTCAGGAAAGGTTGAAGTGGAATTCTTGATTGCACCAACCACCCCACCAAGCGTGAATATCTTAGTGACTGATACAGGTATTGGCATCGCAGAAGACAAGACCGACCATATATTCACGGCATTTGAACAAGCCGAGATCTCAACGACCCGTAAGTTTGGCGGGACAGGATTAGGGCTTTCCATTGTTAAGCAGTTAGTCGAACTGATGGGGGGCACCATCACGGTTACCAGCCGGCTTAATTTCGGCACTCGATTTACTATCTCGCTTCCGCTTGAAATGCGCGAACTTGAAGAACAAGTCGTCGTTCAAACATCAACAAGCGCCAATCAGACACTCGACAACTTCTCGGTATTGTTAGTCGAAGACAACAAGATCAACGCAATGGTGATTAGGAAGTTCTGTGAATCTATCAACTTAACGGTTGAGAACGCTTACGACGGTTTACAAGCCTTAGATAAGTTGGCGTCAAACCAATATGACCTGATCATCATGGATAACCACATGCCTAACATGAGCGGCATTGAGGCAATTCAAAAAATCCGTAACGAACTCAAGCTGACTACCGTAGTTTTCGCATGCACAGCCGACGTATTTAAAGAAGCACACGATGAATTTATCATGTCAGGGGCTGATTTTGTTCTCACCAAACCATTACAGAAAAACAGCTTACAAAACGCCATCAATGAGTTTCATGACCAATTTGAGGGTAACCGACATAACTTGGCCAACGCACATAACCTTTTAATTAAAGGTGAAAGCAACATAACCATGTTAACGCGTCATCCCAAAAATAAACTGCCACTCACTGAGGAAGAACTGTCGCGTAGCCAAGTATTGGCACAAGATAATCTCAAATCAGACGAGAAGCTCAAATGCTTAACGTCTCTCGTTGATGAACTAGAAAACGAAATTGATGAATTGATAGAACTGTTCTCGAGCGCCAGACCTGATGACTTAAATAAAACGTTAAACGCAGTAATAAGCATTGCGTCAAAGTTTGAAATGACGGAAGTACTGGAACTCGCAACTTTCGCTGAACAGATAGCAGAGCGTCACGTCATGCCAGAAGCCGAGTTGCTCCAACAACTGATCAACCGCCTGATGGTCAATAGCCACCAAGCTACGCGCCTAATAAACAAGCTCAATCAACAACGTAAAACGGGCTAAGTGAGATATAATATGACATGGAACTTTAATTTACCCAATACGCGATCAAATATGCTCTTAGCCCTTGGTGCAACCATCATTTTCGCCGTCGATTGTCATGTACCTTTAGGCATTGCTATGGCCGTTCCCTACATTACGATTGTGCTGCTCGCATCGACAACAAGAGAGTCGTTTTCCACGACCATATGGGCCATCATCTGCACTCTGCTGACTCTATTAGGTTACTACTTGTCGGGGACAGGTAGTGAAACCTGGTTCGTCGCCTTCAACCGAGTGATTACGATTTATGCCATTTGGGTATCTGCTATCGTTCCTATGTATATCACTCTGCAGTCGCTTCGAAGCGCTCAAGAGAGCGATTTAGATAATCCAGAAGAGAAAACGTTGAGGCCACACCATAATACGAACGAAAAAAATACGTTTCGTACGTTCAAGAATTAGGCTTAGGTTAAGTTTCGGTGAATTTTACCAAATCGAGACAAGGTAACTTGAAATACTTCGTTCTGCATGAGATTGTAATTTAACTATCCATAAACAACTGTATGATTATGAAAACATTACAATCCATCGCGCTGCTTTCCACAATTATCGTAGCACCACACGTGTTAGCTGACGTTGAGATCCAAGTTCCATCAAGTGTTGATATTCTAGCGGTCAACGAAGCTAAGCCAGATCTCGATGGTAGCTTATTCTCTTCTTATAAAACGCTAACCGTTCCAGACGGTCAAAATCAAATCGTATTCCAATATCAACTTGCTTTTGATAAAGGCAACGATCGTGAGTTCATTGATAGCGACGCTATTATTGCAACCTTTAGCGCGACTGACGCCGCATTAACGTTTGATATGCCTAAATACCGTAATACAGCTGAAGCAAAGAAAGGCTTGGAGAAGCTAGATTGGAAATTGGTTGATGAGAACCAAAACGCAATCAGTGTTAAGCAAGATAAGCTAATCAAAGATGGCATGCAGATTGGTCGTAAATACCCTCAAGAAGCTAAAGAATACAACCAGAAAGGCGGCATCGCAGCACTTACACTAGGTGCTAGCGCGGGTGCAGCGGCTGCTGTAGTACAACCCGTAACGCTTCCAGCAAAGATTGACGGAAATACGGCGACTACAGCTGAAGAAATGTTGTATTTCTGGTACGAAAAAGCGGATGCTGAAACCAAGCAGAAATTCAAAGACTACGTGAACAAGTAGCTCAATGGTCTTAATTTAAAAAAAAGAAGCTGGCGCACTGCCAGCTTCTTTTTTGTCTTCATCTAGATGATTTAGGCTTATAT